>DMYM01000222.1:526-5647 GCA_003483645.1 Verrucomicrobiales bacterium | reverse complement strand
CTGAAACCGGGTCTTCAAGTCATACATACTGGCCATAGCGTAACTTGTGTTTGAGGCTGTCGCTGTCTCGCGACGCAGATCCATTCTATCTTAGGGTGGAGAATTCATGGTATCGATATTTTATTTTAATTCATTGATTAAAACGATAATGTCTCCCGATATTTCAGTATAATTATCTCCAGCATCATGAAGTCAGGAGCAACCGCGTATCCCTGAACAGCGCAAAGCTTAAAGAAGCGCCCTTAAGGTCTTGGCAGGATCACTCCTGCCCCTTGATTACCTGGAATGAGTAGAGCCTCGCGTTGTCGAGCTGGAATCGCAGCCTGATCCGCTGGCCCTTCAGGGAAGACAGCCCAGCCTGGTCATTCCACCCCGGCTCCAAACGCAACTGGTCAACCCCGCGGTAGATCCTGGCTGCCTTTCCTGAAAAGAATGGCAGTGGAGTCCCCTGCGCGTCCAACAGCTCAACCCGCACCTGGCCTTTGGTTGCGTCAACATTGACCTGCAGCCTGTCGCCCTCAACCTCGAATGGCCTGGTCACTACCACGCCCGGTTTTCCCCTGGCCTGGAGATAGAAAAACCCGTCGAGCCGAAGTTTGGCCAGGGCCAGGCGGGCATCCCATTTCCGGGCGCCCCAGCGCTCGTTGGTCGCGAGATAATAGATCCAGTGCTCGTCATCACGGGTGATGATGTTCGAGGGTGGCCGGACGCAGTCCTTGTCATAACTGCCGTCAGGACCACGCGGGATGAGGGCCTTCCGGGGGTAGACGGCCGCTGAAAAGTCGTAGTTCACCCCATCCCGTGAGGGGGCCATGTAGAATTCCCAGACCCCGCGGTCATGACGGGTCTTGAAGTCCTGCTGCCCCTCCGCCACCGGCCTGTTGGTGGCCGCCAGCACATCCGTAAGCGCAAACCAGACCCCCTCGTAATACCACATCGGGAAAGTGTGGATCTGGAAGACCGGGATCTTCGTCCCTTCGACCATGGATCGGTCAGGATCATTCAATACGAATTTCGTCAGTGTCTTCCAGGACCCGGGATGCTTGAGAAGATCATTGTCCCCGGTATGCTCCATGATGCGGACTCCTCGCAACTCCCCGACCCCACCTCCCGCCGCAAAGTCCTGGCGGCAATGCAGCAGGTAACGCTTTTCCAGCGGATCCCAGTGGATCTGATTATTGGTGTCCGCCGCCCGGCCCGTCACCGGATGCCCCTTGTTATAAAGATTCCAGTGAATCCCATCCGCGGAGTAGCCCAGCCGGGTTTTCGCATCGCTGCCGCCCATGTTGGGATAAAAGGCGACCTTGTATTTTTCCGGTGAACCTGTCGGCACACTCGGATCGATGGTCACCGTGACACCATCCATCCCGATATCGAGGAGGTCCATCGACCTCTGGTGCCTGAGAATGGGAACCTTCGAGGCCCAGTTCACCAGGTTGCTTTTCCCGTCCTTTGCAATGAGCGGTTTGGTCCAGTGGATCCCATCCTTTGATTCAGCGTAAGCCAGTCCACTGCCCTTGCGCTTGCTGGCCAGGTACCAGAGCCGGAACATCTCCCGGTCGGCATCCCAGTGCGGCGAAAAGAACCAGCAGAAGGTCGATTCACCAAACTCGTAACCCGGACCGCCATCGGGGCCATCGTGGACCCTGCCGGCCTGGAAGTCGGTTGGCAGGGTCGGCTTCAGCACAACACCAAGCTTCCGGGCCCTGCCTGCCTCACGGGTCACATTCGCCTTCTTCGAGATGACATCGTCATCAACGAACAACTGCTTGTTGAGGCCGACCTCCACGGCCGTCACATCCCCGGGAAAGAGCACGAAGCCACCCAGGAGGCAGACAAAAACCATGGAAATCCTGTAAGTTGAACGCATATCCGGACCGAATCCTCCTACTTGGGATCTCTCTTCTCAAAATCTCCGGGATTCAACCAGCCTGCTGAAGGCCGCCTGCCAGAAAGCACTGCTTTGCTCTGCATACCCATACCTCTCCCTCACTTCTTCGCCCACGCCTTCCACCCTTTCTCGATCCTCTCCTTGTCTGGTTTCCCGTCACTCACCGTCAGCAGATAGGATTCCACGATGCGCTCTCCGGGCTTGATCTCCCACGGCTTCTCCTGGGCGGGGACCACGTTGAAGAAAATCGCACCATTGTGGCTGCTGGGCGGCCAGGTCCGCAGGCGCTGGGGAAAATCACGATTCCCGGGATGCATCATCACGGTCAGGGTGACCGGACCCTTGCTGGTTGCACCCCACATCGCCACCCACCTGGCCCGGGTGGCGTGACTGTTGGTCCGGTCCAGTCCCTCCGAGGTGAGATAGTCGCTGTTGGTCTTGTCCCAGTGATGAGGCGCACGGTAGGCGAGACCTCCTCCGTAGCGATAGGCCGGGAGGATCAGGCTCTCCCTGCTCACGTTGGTCTGCTCCACGAGATAGCTCACCACATTCTCGCCGTTCACGAACTCCGCCCTGACCTCAAACTTCTCCCTCAGAACAACCGTCTCTTTCCTCTCCGGCCCCTTGTAGGCCACCTGCTCCTGTTCCACTGCAAAACCAACCGAGCGATCCTCGCCTGAACCCTTGTGGAGACCGATCGTTTTCGCATAGCGCACCCGTCCCGTCCTGCCCCGCAGGTTCCAGAAATCGGGCGTATCCTTTCCGTGCTTCGTTTTCACCCAGGCATGCCAGAGCCCGAGGTGATGAAAATGATCGGCAGGATGAATCCCGGTCACCGGCTCACCATTCGGGGCACAGAGTGGATGGATGAACCCGCTCCGCTTGTAGATCGGATCGGCCTGCTCCGGCGGAGGCACCTCCGCCTTGTGGTATTTCAGCACCGTCACCTCGCCCCGCGTAATGGTGATGGTCTTGTCGGTCTCGGTGACCTGCAACTGCCCGGCGGCAGGAAGCAGTCCGCTCAGGAAGGAGAGAAGGAAGGGGAACGCAGCAAGCCGGGTGGTCATGATCCCCTACCGAAACCAATTACTCTCCTCTCGTCAATTCATGCCGCCATCCTCATGGTCATCTCTCCCATCCTCATCCCTCCCGGACACCTCATTTCGCTGAACAGACCTCTGCCTGACCCGTGCCCCCCGACCACGGAAATGCGGCTTGATCCTGATCCGGGCCGGATCTAGCGTCGCAAAGCTGCCCGGATTCGTCCGAAGCAGACTGGATCGAAGGCACGGGGTCATAGCTCAGTTGGTAGAGCGCGTCGTTCGCAATGACGAGGTCAGGGGTTCGACTCCCCTTGGCTCCAGTCTTCTTCCAGCCCTTCAGCGGGAAAAACCTGTCCCGGCCAAGTCAGGAACGGGGCGAGGGCGCTCAGCCCCCTCGCCGGGCAACCCGCCCTCCGCCATTGCCTCCTTCCCCGGGAGCATTACCATCTCCCTCCATGGAGATCCTGATCGTGTCCCCGTCCGCCTCCGTGCCGAACGGGAACTCGCACACCGCCAACCGGTGGGCCTCCGAACTCTCAGCTCTCGGTCACAAGTTACGGATCTCAGCGGGCGCGGACGAAGGTCCTGCCGATCTCCTCATCGCCCTCCATGCCGAAAAGAGCCACGAAGCCCTGGCCCACTTTCGCAGGAACCACGGGAAGGTTCCTGCCGTCGTTACGCTCACTGGAACCGACCTCTATCCGGAGCTCTCTCCAACCTCGCTCGCCTCCCTGGAGATGGCTGACCGCATCGTGATCCTGCAGGGCAAGGCCCTTGCACGAATCCCGGGCGATTACCGCTCCAAGACCCGGATTATCCACCTCTCCGCTCCTCCCCGTCCATCCCTCAGGGAGAAGAATGACGCAAAGGACGACTTCACGGTCTGTGTGGTGAGCCATCTCCGGATAGTGAAGGACCCCATGCGCACCGCTCAAGCCGCGCGGCTTCTTCCGCCCGGGTCCAGACTCCGGGTTCTGCACGCTGGGGCCATCCTGGAAGAGAAGTTCGATGAGGAGGTTGAACGCGAGGAAAGGGAAAATCCACGCTACCAGTGGCTGGGAAGCCTTGAACAGGATGACGCCGGCCAGCTCATTGCCTCCAGCGACCTTCTTGCCCTCACCTCCTCCCAGGAAGGAGGCGGCTGTGTCCTGAGCGAAGCGATCGCCGCTGATACGCCCATCGTGGCCACTCGCAATGATGCCACCACCAGCCTGCTGGGGGACGACTATCCCGGACTCTTCACCTTTGGCGAAACCGGGGCACTCACTGCCCTGCTCCATCGCTGCGAATCCGATCCCTCCTTCTGCACCCAACTCCTCGAAGCCGCGCGACTTCACCTCGAAGAGTGCAGCGCAGCACGGGAACAGGAGAACTGGAGCAATTTTCTCGCCGAACTGTTTCCCATTCCCTCTGCCGGATGATGAAGGCCAAGGAAGAACTGCGTGCTGAACTGGATAACACCGATCGCCGGACCCGCGCCCTCCTCGACGACCTGAGCGAGGAGCAACTGGATGTTCCCTATCATCGCGGAATCAACCCGCCCCTCTGGGAGCTGGGCCACTCCGCCTTCTTTTACGAATACTTCCTCCTGAGGGAACTCGGCCAGGCCGCCCCCCGCATGCCGGGCTACGACGAGATCTGGGACTCCTTTGAGATCCAGCACCGCAACCGTTGGCAGAAGGATGTCATCCCCGACCACGGGACCACGCAGGACTACTACCAGCGCGTCCTCGACGAAGTGCGGGTGCGCCTCGGGGCGGAATCCCTCGATCCCCGGGAACATTACCTCTGCCACTACTGCATCGCGCACCAGAACATGCACATCGAATCGCTCCTCTGGGCCCGGCAGACCCTAGGCTATCCCGCTCCCTCCTCCCTGCGTAATGGCGAGTCGCCGCCCTTTACTCCGGGGAACACCGGAGACGCCGAGATCGAGGGTGGCCTCTATCCGATCGGGATGCCTGCCGGTTCCCCCGAACTCGCAACCAGCAACTTCAGCTTCGACAACGAACGCCCCGGCTTCGAGATCAGGCTGGAGCCCTTCGCCATCTCCAGGACCCTGGTCTCCAATCGTGACTTCCTCTCCTTCGTGGAGGACGACGGCTACCAGCGCCCCGAGTTGTGGAGTTACGGAGGAAAGTGGTGGCTCCAGGAAGAAGGCCCCTCCTGCCCCCTCTACTGGCGGGC
>DMYM01000222.1:0-221 GCA_003483645.1 Verrucomicrobiales bacterium | reverse complement strand
CCCCTCCTCCCCCCTCTACTGGCGGGAAGAAGACGACCAGTGGCAGGTTCGCCGCTTTGACCAGTGGGTCGAGCTGCCTCTCGATGCCCCGGCCCTCCATCTGAGCTACTGGGAAGCGGAAGCATGGTGCATCTGGGCGAACCGCCGACTGCCCACCGAGTATGAATGGGAAGCGACCGCCCGGGGAACGAACGGAAGGCTTTTCCCGTGGGGTGACTCCA
>DMYM01000489.1:4353-4688 GCA_003483645.1 Verrucomicrobiales bacterium | reverse complement strand
GGGTGTTCTCGAAGTGGCCCAGCGGTTCGGGTTCCAGTCCGAGGTGGAGGTCGCGCCCGCTCTGTCCGGAGAGAGTCTCGATGTGGCGTGCGCAGGACTCCAGGTTGGCGAAGAGGGAGGGCTCGTCGGCCTCGAAGGTCTTGAAGGAGCCGGGCAGGGTGGAAACGGAACCTTCCACGCCTTCGGGCGTCAGCCGGGCGACAATGTCGAAGAGCTGGTTGGTGTAGGTGAGCCGTTCGGGTGAAGACCAGTCGGGACGGTAGACGTTTTCCTTCACACGAGTTCCGTGAAAGGCGCCATAGGGGAATCCGTTGATGGTGAAAACGTAGCAGTTC
>DMYM01000489.1:0-4011 GCA_003483645.1 Verrucomicrobiales bacterium | reverse complement strand
GGGGAGCCAGTCCTGAAAGAGAGGCAGGTTGTCACCTTCCAGCAGCTCGCGGGCGGCGAGGGCGGAGAGACGCAGCCCGATGGCGTAGGGTTCGTCGTTCTGCACCACCTTGTCGCGCACCTTGAGGGTGTGTTCCTGCAGGACGCCGAGGGTCTCCACCCAGGACTCTGCCGGATGGATGTTGGTGCAGTAGGCGAGATGATGCTGGTGGTCGAGATGCACGGAGTGGATTAAGCACGAATGATGTGCGGGGGACGCGAAAAAAATAGAGAATCGGGTATCGATCGGGAACTCCCGAGGTGAAACGGGTGGTTTCCTCCCGACCGGATGTTCAACCGTGGACCTCCGCCGCAAGCCGGGCGTTGGGATCCCGGGTCCCTGGCTCGTAGCCCTTGGCGTAGGTAAAGAGATCCTTGTGGCCGTACTCCACGAAGCGTTTCTTCTGTCCATCATCGAGCTGGAGCCAGATTGCGACGTTGAAGGTGCGGTTGATCTTCATCATCATCTTCAGGGTCAGCTGGCGGCCGGAGCGCGCACGCCGAACCTGCTTGTGAGTGAGCTGTTCCGGTGAGGTCTCCACCAGGTCGGTGTTGGTGAGTTCCCACGCCTCCATCAAGCGGTCGAATGGCTGTGTTCCCAGGTCGCGTTCGCCCATGTGCAGTCCTGTATTCCCTGCTGATCAGGAATGGACCAGAAGATTTTAGCTCAAATTCCTCCTTCAGAATTCCGGTGGTGGGCCTACATTGGCCTCATGCCCAACAAGACCGACATCCTCGACCTCTATTTCATGGATGCCCGATACAAGCTGATCGATATTGCGGCCTTTCTCGATCGCCTCGATCGCCATGAAGGAGAAAGTGACTTCCGGCACGCGGGATTTCTCAAGGCGATGGAGGCCATGTTGAACCCCGGCGACCAACCGCGGGCCAGGGCGGTGCTGGAGTCGCTCTCGGATCACTCCACCGAGCCGGTCGATGCGTCCGAGATCCAGTTTGCCTACGGAGCACCACAGGAGTAGCCCTAAAACCGGTTTCTGGTCACATCCCTCACTCCCCATCGACTCATGCGCTACATTGAACCTCACGCTCATATGGTCAGCCGCACGACTGACGACTACCAGGCGATCGCGCAGGCCGGTTGCCAGGCTCTCTGTGAACCAGCCTTCTGGGCGGGTTTCGACCGGGGCTCGGTCGAAGGATTCCGCGACTATTTCCGTCAACTCACCCAGTATGAGCCGGCTCGCGCGGCGAAGTTCGGCATCCCCCACTACACCTGGCTCTGCATCAATCCCAAGGAGGCTGATGACGTGGTCTTTGGCCGGGAGGTGCTTTCCGTCATTCCTGAGTTCCTCGACCAGTCGACGGTGCTGGGAATTGGCGAGATCGGACTGAACAAGAATACCAGGAATGAGCACACAATCCTCGAAGAGCACATCGCTCTGGCCCAGGAGCGTGACCTGCCGATCCTGGTGCACACCCCGCATCTGGAAGACAAGCTCAAGGGAACCCGCCTCATCGTGGACGCCATGAAGAATGCGGGAGTGAATCCCGATCGCGTCATCATTGACCATGTGGAGGAACACACCGCGGCAATTGCCCTTGATGCGGGTTTCTGGGCGGGGATGACGCTTTACCCCGAGTCGAAGTGCACGCCCGCGCGGGCCATCGATATCCTGGAAACCTTCGGGACGGAGCGCATCTGGATGAACTCGGCCTGTGACTGGGGCATCTCCGATCCCCTCGCGGTGGTGAAGTGTGCACTTGAGATGAAGAAGCGCCAGCATAGCGGGGAACTGATCGAGAAAGTGATATACGGGAACCCGAGAACTTTCCTCAGCCAGAGCCCGAATTTCAAGGTCTAGGGCCTGTTGACAGGGAGGTCGGCAAGCCCGGGCAACGGTTCGGATTTGACCGCCTCCGGTGGGCCGTGCATTGCTCTTCGTGCAGGGATGACTTGGGAGATCATAGTGGTTTGCGTGATGCTGATGCTCACGGTGGCCCTCTTCGTGACCGACAAGGTGCGGATGGACATCGTGGGTCTGCTCATCATGGTGATTCTTGGCGTGTTGGGGATCCTTGAGCCCAGGGAGTTGCTCCTCGGGTTCAGCAACGAGGCGCTGGTCACCATCGCGGCCATGTTCGTGCTCAGTGCCGCTCTCATGCGCAGCGGACTGGTGGCCGCCCTGGGTGTGAAGTTGGCCGATTTTTCCAGGGGTAGCCCCCTCCGGTTCATGGTCTTGGCGCTCTCCATGGTGTGCTTCATGTCCGCCTTCATCAACAACACTCCGGTGGTGGTGGTCTTTATCCCGGCGGTCCTCACGGTATGTGCCCGCCTCGGAGCCAGTCCCTCCAAGTTTCTCATGCCGATTTCATTCGCGTCCATGCTGGGCGGGAGCTGCACTCTGATCGGAACCTCGTCGAACATCCTGATCGCCTCCTATGCGGCAGAGGTGGGCTTTGAGATTGGGATGTTTGAGTTCACCGGAGTGGGGGTAGTCATCGTGGTGGTCGGGATGTGCTACCTCCTGCTGTTCTCGTGGCGCCTCCTGCCCAATCACACCACCATCGCTTCCACGCTCTCCGCTGAGGACGCCAAGGAATACATCACCCAGGTGCGCATCGGCCCGGATTCAGACCTGATCGGGAGAAAGCTGGCAGACACTCCCCTGGCCGCGGCGGGCATCAAGGTGGCTGAGCTGATCCGCGGTGACCGCGTTCAGCGGCTGGAGAGGGAGGTGCCGTTGCGAGTGGATGACATCCTTCTTATCCGGGGTGACCTGAACAAGATTCTGGAACTCGATCGTCAGCACTCGATCAGCATCACGCCGGACATGCACGAGGATGTTTCCGAGGTGAAGCGGGTGGAAATGACGCTCTTCGAACTTATGGTGGCGCCCGAGTCGCCGCTCATCGGGCAGAGTTGCCGGGATCTCGGTCTGCGCCAACGCTTCGATGTCTCGGTTTTTGCCCTGCAACGCCGTGGGCGGCATCACCAGCGCGATATCGCCGATCTGGAATTGCGGATGGGTGACGTTCTCCTGGTGCGGGGTACGACCCAGGCGCTGGAGGGCCTGCGCACAAAGGACGAGTTCATTCTACTGGAGGGCGTGCACGATGAGGTCATCGAGCGTCACAAGGCCCCGCTGGCCTTGGGGACGATCCTGATGGTGGTCATTCTTGCCGCGGCCGGTCTGGTGCCCATCAGTGTACTGGCCCTGGGAGGAGCGACCTTCCTCGTCCTGTCAAAGGTCCTTTCTCCGAGCGACGCCTACCGCTCGATCGACTGGTCGGTCCTGGTGCTGATTGCCGGGATGATTGCCCTGGGCCATGCAATGGAGAAGACAGGTGCTCTCGAGCTTGCGGCCGGGCACCTTCATGCGGTGACGGGGGAGTGGGGCGACCATGCTACGCTCTGGGTATTCTATTTCATGGCAGCGGTGCT
Organism: Verrucomicrobiales bacterium; assembly: GCA_003483645.1. GTDB lineage: Bacteria > Verrucomicrobiota > Verrucomicrobiia > Verrucomicrobiales > Akkermansiaceae > Roseibacillus_B. The sequence continues at coordinate 570 of DMYM01000489.1, read as the reverse complement.
GAGCCTTCTCATCCTGAACAAGCCGGCGGCCGTCTTGTGTGCACCGCTGGGGATCGAATTGGCTGCCACGCTGGACTGCAATCCGGAGCCCTTCATCATGGCCGTGGCCTTTGCGGCATCCACCGCGATGGCCACGCCCATGGGCTATCAGACCAACTTGCTGGTCTATGGACCGGGCGGCTATAACTACAGGGATTTCGTGGTCTTCGGCCTGCCGCTCAATATCGTAGTTGGGGTGTTGGCCTGCCTGCTTATTCCGATGATCTGGCCGCTCTAGGCAGGGATCGGGGATCATTTGATCGTGAAGGTGGAAAACCGGTGCAGATCGGAGTAGGATGGGGAAATTTCATGGGCAGGGAAGTGACTATCGTTGGCCAGGGACTGGCTGGAACTTGCCTGGCCTGGCGAATCTGGGACCGGGGCAGGGACTTTTGCCTGGTGCATCGGGGCGATCGGCGGAGCACCTCGTTCATCTCGGCGGGCTTGTTGACCCCGGTAACTGGACGCAACCTCAATCCCAGCTGGCGTCTGGAAGAATTCCTGAGAGAAGCGCGAGCCTTTTACCAGAAG
>DMYM01000524.1 GCA_003483645.1 Verrucomicrobiales bacterium | reverse complement strand
AGAACGGTGAGGACAACCACCTTTTCGGCACCTCCTTCCTCGATTAAGACGCGGGCGCATTCCTCTGCGGTTGAACCGGTTGTGAATACATCGTCAACAAGCAGAACGGGCTCATTCCGGAGGCTCTGGAGCCGCCGTTCGCGGCGGCTCAGACGGAAGGCCCCGCGCAGGTTGGCAAGGCGTTCGGTTCGATTGAGATGGGTCTGCTGATTGGTATGGCGAACGCGCCGCAGAGCCTGCTCACAGCGCAGTTCGCGTCGTTGGGCAAGGGTTCTTGCGATCTCGTAGGATTGATTGAACCAGCGCCATCGCTGCCGTCGCCAGTGCAGGGGGACGGGGACGAGGACCCAGGGCGGATCACATTGCGTGGCCACCCGTGGATCGTCCCAGACTTCTTCGGTCAGAAGCGCGAGTTCACGATGCAGATGGATCTGTCTTCCATACTTGTAGGAGTGCATGAGTTCGCGCGCCTGGCCATGTGCGCTGGCGGCCGCCCGGGCAAATTCGAAGGCGAATTCCAATCCGCGGCATTGACTGCAGAGCGTGTCCTCAGGAACGAATCCCTCGATCTGTCCGCCACATTGGATGCAATAGGGCTTCTCGATTCGCGGAAGACTGTCCCGGCAAGGGCGGCAGAGGTAGCGTCCGTCCCGGAGGGAAGCCCGGCAAAGGGCGCAAGAAGGCGGATAGAGGAAATCGAGCCAGCGGGCGAGGGACATCTTTGAAGAACTATTCAGGACCATGGGCCAATTTCCAGATCAATACAGGGGCCGCACAGTTCCCGGGAAACATCGGGTCACGGACCCCCTGTTGAAGTGGTCCCGTGGGCCTTGTGCTTCAGTCCCCGGGGGGAACCGTTCCTTCCTCGGGACGAGCAGTTCGACTGGGGAAGATTCGGACAAAGAGCAGGACGAGAAGGGCGGTGAGCGACAGGGTGGCAAGGGGGATCAGGCCTTCCTTGAGATTGGTGCCGATGAGGTAGCGCAGGTCTTCATCCAGCTCGGGAGTGCGGATGGCGATGCGTTTGAAGGAGCTGTAGGCGAAGATCCAGCCCGTGTGGAGTCCGATGGGAAGCCAAAGGGAGGCGGTGGCATAGCGCGAGTAGGCCAGAATCAGGCCGACCACGGTCAACGAGATGAACTCGAAGAGGACGAGTTCGAAATTCTGGAAGCGCATCACAATGGCCTGGAGTAACTGGAACCCGGAGAGATGGCCGTTGGGGTCGATGTAGATGGCTCCCGCGGGAACGGCCGCGTCCTGCACGAAGACGGCCACATCGTTCGGGGGTTGCAGAAAGTGGAGGGCCGAGAAGATCAGGGACACGACAATGATCGCGGTGGCAGGGCGGAATGCACGCAGGCAAATGCCGAGGAAGACGCCCCGGAAGATGATCTCTTCCAGGAGTGAAGCCGTGATGGCGGGTCCAACCGATTTTTTCCACGCCATGTCCCAGGGGACGGGATCCCTGAAGGTGAACCATTCCATCGAGATGAGGAGCCATCCCATGCCGAAGAGAAGTCCGGCGGCGAGGATGAATCCGGTCAGGAGCTGAAGCGGACCCCACTTGCTGTTGCGGAGCGGTTGCCCACCTGATGGTGCCACCATGCGGGAGGGGAGATAGACCGACCAGGGAGAATCGCGCAGAGGAGCGGGCTCCCTGCGCAGTCTGAGAGCGAAGAGGAGGGGGAAGGACAGCAGGAGGGCAGCTGCCAGCAGGCAGCGCTTGAAGTACTTTGGGAATTCCGCCTTCCGGGCGTGTTCGCCGATGTAGTCGATAACCCAGTTGATGCTCCGCTCTTCGGTGGCCTCGCCGAGCATGGTGCCTGCATTATAGAGCCAGGGAGTGGCGAGGGCGGCCAGGAGGAAGGAGGAGATGAGATAGAGCACGAGCTTGGCGGCGTCGCTCCTGAGTACTCTCATTCCGTTGCGATCTGTAGGTGGCAGGGGCAAAAAGTCAAATCGTGTTTGTTCTTGGGATTTGGGCGCAGGTTCGTATGGGAGAGGGGCATGCAGCGGCATTCCTGGCGTGAATACACCGAGCAAGGAATCCGGTTTTACCGGGCCTCCCATCAGTCCACGAACTGGACCTTGCAGTCCCAGCTCAAGGAGGAGGAGTGGCAGCTGCATGATCCCATCAGCGGGGAAGAGTGGGGCAAGCTGCGCGAGGTGCTCTGGCGCAAGTATCAGCGGGGGCGTTGTCCATGGGAGTTGCTCGAACGGATTGACAAGCGGCTGAAGGATCTGGCGGAAGGGGATCCGGATGCTCCCGGGGAGAGAGGTGGCGACAAGGGGGGACAGTGACCAGTGACGCGGACAGTTGGCGGGAGTGGGACCGGCAGCATTGCTGGCATCCCTTCACCCAGCACGCGGAGTGGGGAGCGGCGGGTGAGGAGGTGGTCCTGGTGGAAGGAGAGGGCCCGTGGGTGATCGATGCGGAAGGACGGCGTTACTTCGATGGCAACTCAAGTATCTGGACCAATATCCACGGTCACCGGCATCCCCGTCTCGATGCGGCCCTCAGGACCCAGCTCGATGAGATCGCGCACACCTCGTTTCTCGGGTTCACCAATCCCCGGGCCGCGGAACTGGCCAGACGGCTGGTCGATTTTTTTCTCCCTGGCACGCTGGAGCGGGTCTTCTTCTCGGATGACGGATCCACCGCGGTGGAGGTTGCGGTCAAGATGGCGATCCAGTACCGCCAGCAATCCGGGGAGCCTGAACGAACCGGTTTCATCTCCTTCGAGAATGCCTACCATGGGGATACCATGGGGGCGTCGTCGCTGGGAGGGATCTCGCTCTTCTTTAAGCGCTTTCGCAGCTTCGGCTTTCCTGCTACGAGGGTGGGTTCGCTTGCGGATCTGTCCGCGTTGCCTGCCACCCAAATCTCCACCACGGCCGCGGTTGTGCTGGAGCCCCTGATCCAGGGAGTCAACGAAATGCGACCCTGGCCTGCCGGGCAACTGGCGGAGATCCGGGCCTGGT
>DMYM01000088.1:360-2900 GCA_003483645.1 Verrucomicrobiales bacterium | reverse complement strand
GGGTGATTGGGGCGGAATCGTGGTGATGGGAAGTCACATGGAACTGAAGACGGGGAAAGGTCATTACATGTGTGTCTTCCACGATGACGGGCGCTTTTTCACTGACAAGGGGAAGGTGGCGAGGCCGGTGGTGTTCACCCTCTATAAGACGGTGACGAAGGACGGGGGCTTGACCTGGTCAGACCCAGAGGCCCTGCAGAGCGACAGTGCGGTGCACCTCTGTGAGCCCGGTCTGGTGCGTTCGCCCGATGGCAGTCAGATTGCAATGTTACTGCGGGAGAACGCACGGCGTAGGAATTCGCACATCATGTTTTCCAGCGATGAGGGCAGGACCTGGAGTAAACCGCGTGAACTCCCCGTGACCCTGACCGGGGATCGTCACACCTGCCGCTACGCGCCCGACGGGAGGCTCGTGATTGTCTTCCGGGGGCGTTATGCCAATGGAAACGCCATTGCACCTACCGACGGGGATTGCACGGCCTGGGTGGGTCGTTATGAAGACCTCGTGAAGGGCCGACCGGGGCAATATGTCCTCCGCCTGCTGGATAACAAGAAGGGCCACGACACCACCTATCCGGGAGTGGAAGTGCTGCCTGACGGGATCGGCTCCTTTATCGTGACGACCTACGGTCACTGGACCGAGGGCGAGGCACCCTACATCCTGAGTACGCGGTTCTTCACGGAGGAACTCGACCACCTCGCCGCGCAGGGGAGGAAGATCAAGTTGAGCGACGACTCCATGCGGGTAGAGAAGTAGGATTTTCCCGAATCCTCTCTATCGGCTTTGAGTTTGGTGCCCTGCGGTTACCCTTCGCCTCGTGGACGATCTTCCACAGATCCTGGTGGCAGTCATCCCGATCTACCTTCTCATGGTGGTGGGAGGGGGGTTGCGGCGTGCCGAGGTTCTCGGGCCGCAGATGGATGCCGGGCTCACCAGGCTGGTCATCCACGTGCTCTACCCGGCCCTCATCCTGGACAAGATTCTGCGGGCGGAATTGTTGCGCGATCCCCAGGTGGTTTTCTGGGCCATCGGGGTGGGGTTCGTCGTCATCGTGACCGGGTTGGCGGTGGCCCTGGTCGTCGGACGCTTGATCGGCCTGCGGAAGGGAACGGGTTGGCGTAGTTTCACCGTGACCGCGGGAGTGCAGAATTACGGCTACGTGGCCATTCCGCTTCTCATGGTCTTCTTCCCCCGGAGCGAGACTGCGGTTCTCGGTCTTCTCTTCACCCATAGCCTCGGGGTGGAACTCGGAGTCTGGACGCTGGGGATGTTCATCCTGAGGGGGAGGCCCATGAAGTCACCGCGCGAGTTTCTTTCCGGTCCCATCGTGGCGGTCGTGGTTGGGCTCGCTCTGGTATTCGCACGCGTCGATCTCCTGGTGGAACATTCCAAGGTGGCGGGCTTCGTCTTCGAAACCCTCCTCAATCTCCTCCACTGGCTGGGGTTGGCCGCCTTCCCGGTGGGACTGCTGCTGATCGGGACGGTCATTTCCGATCTGCTGGGCAAGGAGCGTTACTCGCTCCGGGTTGGCGTGGGAAGCCTGGTGGTGCGAATGGTTGTCATGCCAGCCGTGATCCTCACCCTGGCCAAGTTCCTGCCGATCGTCACTGAGTTCAAGCAGGTCCTCCTGGTGCAGGCTGCCATGCCCAGTGCCGTGACACCCATTGTCTACGCCCGTCACTACGGAGCAGATCCCGCCGCGGCGGTGCATGTGGTGTTGACGACTTCGGTGGCGGCCATTGTCACAATCCCTGTGATTATCTCACTGGGGCGGATGTGGCTGGGCGTATAGGGAGTCGCTGCTTTCGGTTACCTGGCGGAACGATCAGGGGACAGCAATGTCCCATTGAGATTGGGAAACAGGCGTCACGGGGATGGTCGGCACGTCACTGATCGAGGGATTTGCGGTTACGGTCGGGGTGGATGTAACCCGCTGGAAATATGAAGAAATTCAAAAAAAGCGAGTGATTTGGTCACCCTCTCGTGGGATGTTATTTTCTGTATGGTAGAGTTAACCTTTGGCCTAGTTTCTGTAGTGTGTTTCGAACAGCGAATTAGAACACCGGATAAAGACCGACCGCTTGTCCCGCAAACGCGCTAATGAAAACTCAACCCGCAGGGGTTGCCATCTTTCCGTCACCGTATGAAGAACGTTCTGCTAACGCTTCCGCTTCTGGCCCTCTTCGCGACCTTTTCGTCCGCTGAGGAGATTATTACCAAGGTCAATGCCACCACCAAGTCGTTCTGGTCCTACAAGCCGCTTCGTCGGCCGAGTGTGCCAAAGATTGGAAATCCCGCCTGGAGCGCGAATCCCATCGATGCCTTCATCTACAGCCGGCTTAAAAAAAACAGTCTTCAGCCCGCGCCCCGGGCCGACAAGCGGGCCCTCGCCCGAAGGGCCTTTTTTGATCTCCTTGGCCTGCCCCCGACGCGGGAGCAGCTGAGTTCCTTCATCAGCGATGACTCACCAGGCGCCTGGGAGAAGCTCATCGATTCCCTGCTTGAATCAAAACACTACGGCGAACGCTGGGCGCGCTAC
>DMYM01000088.1:0-244 GCA_003483645.1 Verrucomicrobiales bacterium | reverse complement strand
TTCATCTACAAGCGTCTTGAAGCAAAGAGGTTGAAGCCCAACGGGCCTGCGTCCCGCAGGGAGCTTATCCGGCGGGCAAGCTTTGATATCACCGGGCTCCCGCCCACCCTGGAAGAAGTCGAGGCCTTCGAGAACGATAAGTCCCCGGGTGCGTGGGAGAAGGTCATCGACCGCCTGCTGGCTTCTCCCCATTACGGGGAGAAATGGGCACGGCACTGGCTCGATATCGTGCGTTACGCGGAGT
>DMYM01000013.1:8821-9146 GCA_003483645.1 Verrucomicrobiales bacterium | reverse complement strand
GGTGGTGGCACTGCGCGCACTGCAGGCGTTGTCCAAGGAAGATCTGGGCCACATCCTGCAGCTGTTCCTTGCTGTCCTTGACGGTGCGATACCAGATCACGGGCGGGTTTTCTCCGACTTCGCCGGAAGCCGCCACGAACTCCTTCACGAACTCGTGATAGGGACGGTTCTGGTGCAGGGCATCCCGGATCCAGGCGTGGAAGGCGAAGCTGCCGCGTGCGTGGTGGGCGGAAGTCCGCTTGTTGCGAAGAATGGCTGCCCACTTGCCCGCGAAGTAGTCGGCATAGTCAGTGCCGACAAGGAGTTGGTCGATCTTGCGAGCGCG
>DMYM01000013.1:8132-8468 GCA_003483645.1 Verrucomicrobiales bacterium | reverse complement strand
CTGTCGGTTTCCTCAAGGCTGGGAAGGCGTCCGGCGATGTCGATCGTCACGCGACGAAGGAAGGTGGCATCGTCGCTGAGCGGGGAGGGCGGAAGACCGAGGGTAAGCAACTTGGCGAAGACGCGTTCATCTACCAGGTTGGCGGGCGTGGGGAGATTGTCGACCGGGGCCCCAAGTGGAATGGTGGCGCGGAAGACACCCACGTGTTCCTGGAAACGAATCATGACCGAAGTGCTCCCCGGCCGTTCATGCATGGTCACCAGTCCCTGGCCGTTCACCGTGGCCATCTCCTCGTCGTTGGCCTCGTACTGGGCAATGCGGGTGACGTCTCTGGTG
>DMYM01000013.1:4822-7853 GCA_003483645.1 Verrucomicrobiales bacterium | reverse complement strand
CGTTGGCTTCGTACTGGGCAATCCGGGTGACGTCTCTGGTGGACCCGTCGCTGAAGTGGGCTACCACGCGGAGTTGCTGGACCGCCTTCGCAAGGGTGAGGCGCTCCTGCGGTTCGACCACGAGGTGCTGCACGGAGGGGTCGTTCTCCGGTCTGTAGGGGAGGCCCTGGCGGATCCAGCGCACGAGGGTCCGGTAGTCGTCGTTGTCCCTGCTCAGTCGCGATCCACCCTCGTGGGGGAGCTCCCCGCTGCCCTTGAGGAGAAGGAGGCTGTGCCGGGGGGAGGCCCTGAAGATGCGCCGTCCCCGTACTTCCTGTACGAGATATTCATGATCGTCCTCCGGTTCGTATCCGAGGAGGGAAAGTCTGAAGCCGTTCTGGCCCTCAGCCTTTCCGTGACATCCTCCGCTATTGCAACCATGGCGGGTAAAGATGGGTACGACTTCATTGGGGAAGCTGATGGGAATGACTTCCCCGGCCCGGTTCACCTGCACCTGGCGGGTGAGCGAGGCGCCCTCGTAGTTGGCCGTGATGGTGGCTTCGCCATCCGCAATGACCCGGAGGAGACCATCTCCCTCAACATTGACCACTCCTGCCGGTTCAACCGAGTAACTGGCCAGGGCAGTGGCATCCAGGTCGTTCACTCCATTGTGACGGGCGGTGAGCACCAGCTGATGGAGGGCGTGCGGACCGGTCATCGTGATCTCGTGCTCGCTGCTCCAGGAAAGAGCGGGGGGAGCCGGTGGAGGAGCGGTGGGCGATGGCACGTCCGCGGCCGGGATCGCAGGCGTGGAATCCCGGTTGTCGTCCTGGGCGTTGATTTGTGTCGTTGCTGCTGCGAGTGCGAGGCCGCAGCACAGAGATGGGATGGCTTTCATGGAAGAATCATCCAATGAGTTCGGGCATCGGGGCGTGCTCGCTATCCACAAGGTAGCGTGGACGCCCGGAGAGGTCATTGATGGTGGTGCGCCGGGCGTCGATTCCCAGGCAGTGATAGAGAGTGGAAAACACCTCAGGAAACTCCACGGGGCGATCGTCGGCCTCTCCTCCATCGCGGGTGGTGGAGCCGATGATCTGGCCGTGATTCATGCCACCTCCGGCCAGGAGGGCGGTGGAGACATTGGGCCAGTGATCCCGCCCGGCTCCTTTATTGATCTTGGGCGTGCGTCCGAACTCGCCCCAGACCACCACGCTCACGTCCTTCTCCATGCCGCGGTCGTGCAGGTCCTGCACCAGGGCGGTAATGCCCTGATCCAGGAGGGGAAAGTCCTCGCGGCCCCGTTTGAAGTTTCCGCCGTGCCAGTCCCAGCGGCTGAAGCCGAGGGTGACGCAGCGGGCACCGGCCTCTACCAGGCGACGGGCCATGAGGAACTGGTCAAGCCGCTTCCAGGGACCGTCCGCTGTTAGTTTTTCGGTGCCCTTGCCGTAGCGTTCCACGATTTCTGGATCTTCCTCGCTGAGATCGAAGGCCTTTGCCAGGCGACTCGAGGTGAGGACCCCGAAGGCCTGTTCGGTGAAGGTGTCCATCCCCTCCATCGCGCCAGAGCCATCGACATCGCGGCGGAACCTGTCGAAGGACTTGAGGAGGGACTTGCGGTCTGCGAGGCGCTCGAGGCTGATGTCCTTGAGGACCATGTCTTCCTTGCCGCCTCCGCGGAAGGGGGCAAAGGCTGCATGCGAGGGTCCGAGAAAGCCGGGCTTGCCCGGGTCTCCCCACTGATCATGTCCACACTTCGGGGACAGTCCGAGGAAGGAGGGAACCCCCGGGGTGACCTGGCCTCCCAGCTTGGAGAGGGCGGATCCAATGCTGGGCCAGCCACCGGGAGGCTGCGGCCCCTGGGGCTTGCGCCCGGTCAGACACTGAACCGCATCATGGCCGCCACCAGCTCCCACCATCGACCGGATCACGGAGAACTTATCCATCATCCTGGCCATCTGCGGGAACAGTTCGCAGATCTGGATTCCGGGAACATTGGTCGAGATCGGTTTAAACTCTCCCCGGACGCCGGAGGGGGCCTCCATCTTGAGATCCCACATGTCCTGGTGGGGCGGGCCGCCTGCCAGGAAGATCATGATAACGGCCTTGTGATCGAGCGGTTTGCTTTGCGTCCTGGATTCGGCCTGCAGGATTTGCGGCAGGGTCGCGCCTCCCAGTCCGAGTGCTCCTATTCTGAGAAACCCCCGGCGAGTCACCCCGTCGCAGAAGGCTTCTCCCTTTGTTCCGGTAACCGTCAGCATGGCAGAGAGAATATCCTGATCTATTGAAGTCTAGTTTACTCAATTAGAGAGCCATGGCTATCGCCAAACGCCTGAGGGTATTCACATTCGCACGTGTTCACTTGAACTCTATTTCAGTGAGCTGCGTCTCAGGGTGTGAGAGTGGTGGCGCTTTCCATCGATGTCGATCAACCCGAAGGTGACCTGTGGGTCCGGTCTGGTGGTGTCGAACTGCATGAGTGCGAAGGAGCAGGTTTTGTTATAACCCCATACCAAACCGTCAGTCTTTACCACCTTGTGGGTGTGCCGATTGGTTAACCGCGAGCTCTCGAATTCATAGAGGGTGTAGCTGGCATCATTCGGGATGGTTCGCAGATCCGTCCGGTGCCGGTCGGCTGCGATGAGAAGGACGCCCTCGATCCTGTCCTTCCTGATCCAGGAGAAAATCTCGGCACGCTCCTCTGGAAAGCCATCCCAGGGATCCTTGCTCCCCGGTTTGATCCTGGGAGAGAAGGGGACCGGTGAGGCGATTACCTTGAAGGTCCCTGACGATGCAGTGAGCGTCTTCCTGAGCCAGGCCTTCTGCACCGGTCCCAGCATGGAGCCGCCTTTCAGATCCCGGTAGTAGCGTCCATCGAGCATGATGAAATGCACATCGCCAATCATGAAGTCGTACCAGCAGCCAGGTTGTTTCTCACCACTGCCGTAGGACGGATTGACCCAGTTCTGCCGGTAGATTTCCCACACTTTGCGTTTCCAGGCAGGCTTTTCGATGGCAGGTCCGGGCACGCAGTCGTTCGTTCCGAAGTCGTGAT
>DMYM01000013.1:642-4496 GCA_003483645.1 Verrucomicrobiales bacterium | reverse complement strand
CGAAGTCGTGATCATCCCAAATGGAATAGATCGCGGTCCGGGCCGTGAACCGGCGCCACTCCGGACGGCTCTGGCGGCGGTAATAACAGTAGTGCTGGCAGAGGCTGTGTTCGGGTTGGTCGATGTAGACGTTGTCGCCCAGCATGAGAAAGGCCAGAGGCTGGAAGGTCGAGATGTTGTCCCACTGGCGCTCCCACTCAGGGATGTAGCCCGCCCCGCCGCCGAAGCCGACTGAGAACGGTTGGGGTTTGTTCCGTGAAGGGAAGGTCCGCAGGTTCGTCTGCCCGGCAGGAATTTCTTTGCCATTTACGAGTACCTTGTAGGCATAGGTCGTCATCGGTTTGAGTCCGTCCGCCCTGATGACGGTCGTGTAGTCTGCCTCCGCGGTTGTGCGGTTGGAAAATTCCTTTTCCCCGATCCGGATTGTCACCGTGGCAGGTTCCCTGGTGCGCACCCAGAAGGAGGCAGCCTCGGAAGTGACTGCTCCGACCATCGGGCCGTGCACCAGTTCCACATCGATCGATCCCTCGACCGGGGGAAGTTTGGAGAGCACTTTCCGGGGGCCCGCCACGAAGCGTTCCAGCGGAAGGCCGGCTGCAAGGGCAAGCTTCCGCCTGGAGATCGCTTCCTCGATCTTGCCCTGGGCTGCCAGATTGAGGGTCTCCACGAAGAGCGTCTCGGCTTTGCCTGCATTTGGTTTCTTGTCCCCGGCAAGGATCGTGGCCACCTGTTCATGCTGGCCAAGAGCGATCTTCTGCACGGCGTTGCGTTGGACATCATGCTGGGACTTTGCAGGCAGGGCGAGACAGGCAGTGATCCCGACGAGGAGAGTTGCACGTCGGGCGGGAAAGGGCAGAGAAGTGAACATGCGGAAAGGAAACAGCGTGCCAGGGGGATGGCGAGCATCAGATTTCCTTGGGCCCCTGGGGTAGAGTTGGAATCCCGTGAGTGAGGTTGCAGAGGTGTCCTGGCGGGGCTTCAGGAGACGTTCCTCCTTCACTGATCGGGTTCAGGAGGCACTTCGTAACGATAGATCGGGGCCCTCAGGCCCTCTCCAACCGTGAAGTAACTCTGGCCATCCGCAGAAAAGGCGATCGCTTCGCCCTGTGGTTCGTGGTGAACAGGGACACGGTGGCCCGGTTCCCTGAAAACCTGGGCCAGGGGAGTGTCTTTCCTCTCCCAGTTCCAGAGGAGTGCCTTGACCTGTCGGCGTGCGGAGTGGGCACGCAACAGGATCATGCGGCCGTCTGGTGAGATGTCCCCGCCCTTGATCTCGGCCGGAACGGGGAAACTTGCCACCAGTTCCAGCGTCCGGGGCGCCCCGGGTTTGTGCGGAGCGGGGGAGCGAAAGACGAACGAGTTGCCACTCTGCCTGGCGTTGCGATCCCGACTTACGAGGTAAAGGTCAGCGGTAAGCGGATCGACCAGCAGTGTTTCGCATTCGTGGGGACTGCCGGGAAAACGGAAGGGTAGCGCCTCCGCTCCATTCAGGGATCGCGTCCCTACAGAGCTTTTCCGGTCGAGCAGGGGTTCCTGAACGCGGTAGACGGTGACCACGTCGCGGGTCAGGTTGTTGTTGCCCGTATCAGCGACGTAGAGGTAGTCGATTCCGGGCGCCGGTCCCGGTCCGATTGCGATGTCCTCCCAGTCGATGGCCCTGGCACCGGTGAGTGGGAATATGCCGAGATGGGTGCCGTCTGTATTCAGGGCAAAGACCCGTGCGATGCCTCCCGAGTCGTTGTGGGCCCAAATGACACCCGGGTTGCGTCTGCTCAACACGATGCCTGAGATCTCGGTGAGATCCTTGTGCTGGACATGGCCGATCTTGCTGCCCGCCCCACGCCACGACCCGAAGCCACCCAGGTCAAATGACCACCACACCACGCTGGCCACCAGGAGAACGAGAAGGAGTTGGAAGAAACGGTCATTTCTCAGCCTTCTGCCTACGAACCTGCCGTGTTTGTCCAGTTTCATGGGAATCCGGTTTGCATCTTCTCGGGTTGATCAACTGGCCCGGGCGGATTAAGCTCTCCCCCAGGTAAGTACGACCTGTCGAGACTCATGGCCACTTATGTTTACGAAACGATCCCCGATAATACCGACGAAAAGCCTCGCCGCTTCGAGGTGCAGCAAAAGATGACCGATGAACCGCTCACCCACGATCCCGAAAGCGGCCTCCCGGTCAAGCGCATCATTACGGGGGGGTCCGGTATCGTGACCCACGGGACGAGCATCCTCTCCATGCGCTCTCGGGGATCGAAGTAGTGAAGGGTCGTTTTCGGGAAGTGGATCGACCGGGTCAAAAGGGGGTCAATGTGCTACCCTGACCGGGAAATCAGAACGGGAAGTGGCATGATCAGAGGAGATTATCGGGCGCAGGGAACAACTCCCCCGCAATCCGAACTGACAAGCGGGGTTTCCTGTCGTATCACGAACAGGTCCGGAGGACTCTTGCCCATCATGCCTCGACCGCTTTCCATTTGTGCCGCCACCGCGGTCGGGATCTGGTTGACGCTTCCGCCTGCTGCTGCGGCAGAGATCGCTCCCCGGAAGATGCCGCCCGCGGTCTCCCGCAAGATTGTTTTTGCCGAGGATGTGAAACCCATCCTTGCTCGCAGTTGTACCAAGTGTCACGCCAGCGGGAAGCGCAAGGGGGGCTTCAATATCGATCACATTCACACCTTTATCGGTGGGGGCGACAGTGGCCCGGCAGTTGTTCCGGGGAAGAGTGCCGAAAGTCTCCTCATAGAACTGGTGCTTGGTAACGATCCTGATGAGCGCATGCCGGTCAAGGGGGACCCGCTGAGCATGGGGGAGGTTTCCATCCTGCGGGCCTGGATCGACCAGGGGTTGAAGTGGGAGAAGGGGTTTACCTTTGCGGAGTTTCGTAACGCCCCGGTGGCTCCGCGCAAGGTCGCGCTTCCACCGGGTTCAGAGTCAAATCCGATCGATCGATTGTTGTCGAGCTACTACAAGAAGGAGAATGTTTCGACGACTGGGGTGGTGAGTGATACCGTTTTTGCACGGCGAGCCTTCCTTGATGTTCTCGGTTTGTTGCCCACGCCCGGCGAACTGGAGGCTTTCCAGGCTGACAAGCGATCCGACAAGCGCGGTCGCCTGGTGGGGGATCTCCTGGCCGACAGGGAAAACTACGCGGAGCACTGGGTAACGTTCTGGAACGACAGCCTCCGCAACAGCTACACGCGTCAGTATCATGGAGGAGGAGGCAAACCGATTACAGGCTGGTTAAGGGCCGCCCTTGTCGAGAACAAGCCCTACGACCAGTTCGTACGCGAGTTGATCAATCCGGTGGAAGGGTCCGATGGTTTTATCAAGGGCATTGCCTGGCGGGGCACCGTCAACGCCTCCCAGGTCACGGAGATGCAGGCTGCCCAGAATGTCGCGCAGGTCTTTCTGGGGCTGAATATCAAGTGTGCATCCTGTCACGATTCCTTCATCAACGACTGGACCCTGAAGCAGACCTATGCGTTTGCGGCGGTGTTTGCCGGTGGCCCCCTCGACATTCATCGCTGCGATAAACCGACCGGGGAGAAGGCAGCTCCTGCCTTTCTTTATCCGGAGCTTGGCAAGATTGATCCCTCCGCGTCGCCCGGGGAACGCATCGAGCAGCTGGCGGGAATCATGACCTCCCCGAAGAACGGGCGCCTGGCCCGCACCATGGTCAATCGTCTCTGGGCGATTTTCTTTGGACGGGGACTGGTAGAGCCGGTTGATGAAATGGACAACCCGACCTGGGGCCAGGACCTCCTGGACTGGTTGGCGGTTGATTTCGCGGAGCACGGATACGACCTGAAGCATACCATGAACCTGCTTCTTACTTCGCAGGCCTATCA
>DMYM01000013.1:0-225 GCA_003483645.1 Verrucomicrobiales bacterium | reverse complement strand
GAGCAGTTTCTTGACGGGTTGGACCAGGTAATCCTCGCGTCCAGTGGAGAATCCCCGAAGAAAAAGCAGGATCTGCCGGAACGGTTTGATCGCAGGACGGCTCTTTACGACAGCGGGGTGGTCACCGGAGGAGCGAAGAAGGTCGACGTGGACATATCGCGCAAAGACTTCCTGGTCCTGGTGGTTGGGCAAGGGAAGCGCGGCACGAACTGGGATCATGCCAAC
>DMYM01000246.1 GCA_003483645.1 Verrucomicrobiales bacterium | reverse complement strand
CAATGGACTGATTTCCTCGCTGACGGATGCCACCTTCGAGGGATGGGTGACTGTCGACTCGAGTAACGGAGGAGGCTGGACTCGCCTCTTTGATTTCGGCAGCACTATGCCAGGAGGACTGAACGGCGAGATCACAGGTCCCGGCAATACCAACGGTGGCGGCACGCAGGGACTCGATTACATCATGCTGTCAGCCTCACGTGGTGGGAACTACGACCAGCAGCGAATAGAAATCCGCAATGAGGACCCGGCCGGTGGCGGGGTCAACACCTTTGACAGCGACGTGGTGACCGTCTTCGGTGAGCAGATTCACTTCGCAGTGACAGTCAGGGACCTCGGAGATGGAACAACCGAAATCAATTACTGGCGTGATGGCACACAGCAAACGTCCAACGCGATCGCCCAGACGACACTCTCCGAGATTAACGATGTCAACAACTGGCTGGGGCGCTCGACCTGGATCAACGATGGCACCCTGGACGGCACCTTCGAGGAGTTTCGCATCTACGATAAGACCCTGACTCCGGAGGAGGTGGCAGAGAGCCTAGCCCAGGGTCCGGACTTGCCGGATGAAGGCAATGTCCGGATCACCGACGTTCATTACGACAAGGCAACTGATAATCTCAGCATCAGTTGGGAGAGCGAAGCAGGAATGCTCTACAATCTGCGTAGTGAACTCGATCCTGGCTCTGCAACCCCTCTCGATTGGCCCATTCATGGCGACAACACGGAAATGGCGGCAACCCCTCCTGAAAACACCCTGACCATTCCCCTGCCTGCCGATCTCACCCGCCTGTTTGTGATCGAGGGCTTTGAAGCCCCTCCCGTCATTCTCTTTAACGATGACCTTGAATCAGGGGTGCAGGGCTGGACCACCCTGGTTAACGACGCTGTTGGAAACACCCTTTGGGAGTTTGGAACGCCCGGCGGATCGACGGGCCCCCTCTCTGGAGCCGACAATTCCGCCAACGCATGGAGCACCAACCTTGGTGACTACGGTCCCGACTCCAGTATCGCCCTTCGCTCGCCCGCCATCGATCTGAGCACCGTGACTAGGGCCGAGTTGACGTTCGAGGTCTTCCGGGACGCCGACGGCTTTGGAGACAGTGCATTCCTACGCTTCCTGAGGGCCTCTGACTTCGTCCAGCTCGGAGGAGAGACCCCCCTCGACCTGTCCGTCTTCGACATCGACTTTTCGACCATCCGCATCGCTGTGGTCCCGGAAGCCATCGGCGAAAACGTAATCATCGAGTGGAACTTTATTAGCGACAGCACTCCGGACGCCTTCAGCGGTCTGACCATTGACAACATCAATGTTGCCGACTCCAACTAGGATCGGACCTGCTGCAACGCGGATAACGGAAAAACTTGGGACGTGGGCTCTGTTACCGGGAGCATTATTCACCAAATGGATGGAATAGCAGGAAGCGTCCTGCCCCGATTGAGTTAGCGGTCGGGCACCCGACCAATTCAAATTGGTCGTAAGGAACGAATTAGATACAGGTCCCCCGGAAAAAGGCCGATCGGCCTGTCGAGCGCCACTCGCCGAACTGGAACCACAAAAGAAAGCGCGGGATTTAACGGTTTCCGGCTAATCGAAATAAAAGACTGCTCCCTGTGGGGCGGTAAATAGAGTATTTAATCCAATCCCTATATAGACTACCCCACGGTGCAGCCTCATATTCCGCAGTTCATCTACATCATCTTCCTTGCGCTCCTGCCGCTGGGGGCCACCGGTGCGCCCAACTTCAAGCGCGACATCCAGCCCATTCTGGAAACCAACTGCGTCCGTTGCCACAAGCAGGGTAAATCCAAGGGTGGCCTGCGGATGGAAACCCACGCCCTCATGCTGGAAGGCGGTGAGGAGGCCGAGGCCATCGTCCCCGGCAAACCCGGAGAGAGCGAAATCATCCGGCGTACGCACCTGCGCCCGATCGACGAGGGTTTCATGCCGGATGAGGGCCAGGCCCTCAAGAAGAACGAACTTGAGTTGCTCACCACCTGGATCAAGTCGGGCGCGCAGTGGCCTGAGGGAATCACCCTCACCGAACGCAAGCGCACTCCTGTCAAACGGGTGGCCATGCCCGGGCAGATTCCCGTGAATGTGGCGCAAGCCGCCCGCATGCTCAATGATATCCTCCGCCGCGAAAACCTCGGGGAGGGCGTCATCACCACCCCGGTGATCAGTGACGAGGGCTTCCTGCGTCGCGCAACCCTCGACCTCATCGGCCGGATTCCGACCATGACGGAGGTGGCGCTCTACGAGGGCTGGGGAAAGGACCGACGCTCCAAACTCATCAAGAAGCTGTGCGAACATCCACGCTTTGCCGACCGCTGGACCATCTTCCTGGCAGACATGCTGCGCATCCGTTCCAATGTGACGGGCGGCAACCAACTCCTCGCCTACGTCAACAAGTCAATCGAACAAGGCAAGCCCTACGACATCATGGTCAGGGAACTTATCGGTTCCTCCGGCAAGCCCAATTCCAATCCTGCGGTTGGCTACATCCTGGGAGACAACACCGATCCCATGGAACTCGCAGCCACCACTTCGCAGGTCTTCCTGGGAGTTCGCATCGGTTGTGC
>DMYM01000138.1 GCA_003483645.1 Verrucomicrobiales bacterium | reverse complement strand
GGCGAATCATACTTCGCCGCCTACGCCAGTTCCAAGGGGGCCCTCATGGCCCTGACCCGCAATCTCGGCGATACCCTCCACCGGGACTATGGTGTGGTTGTCAACCAGATCAACCCCGGCTGGGTCCTCACCGAAAACGAATCGGCCCGCAAGCAGGAAGACGGTCTCGACCCGGACTGGCACACCAAACTTCCCAGGATCTATGCCCCCGCCGGCCGCATCCTCATGTCCGAGGAAATCGCCGCCGGGGCCCTCTACTGGCTCGACGACGCCACGGGCCCGGTCAGCGGCTGCGTGGTGGAACTTGAGCAATATCCCGCCCACGGGCGAAACCCGGACAAGGTCGGGTTGTGAAGGTCAAAGTGATTCCGGCTCCAGTCGTTCACGGTCCCGTTCCATCCCGGGCCGCCCCTCAGCCTGAATACTCGCTCACCCACGCCTGCCCCTGAAGATGCCCAAGCTCGCCACCTTCCCCAAAGCGGAACTGGAAGCCCTCGTCGACGGCTCCATGCGCCTCTCTGACTATCTCGCCTTTGCCTCCGGCCTTGATGTGGATGGGGTGGAACTCTATCCCCTCATCGTCGATCTCGAGGATCCGGGAACCTGGAACAGCTACCGGCACGCGTGCAAGGAGATGGGCCTTGAGATCCCGATGCTCTGCTGTTCCCCGGACTTCACCCACCCCGATCCCGCCTTCCGGGCACAGGAAATCGAGAAGGAAAAGCGGTGGATCGAGATGTCAAATGCTCTCGGTGCGCGGTTCTGCCGCGTCCTGAGCGGTCAACGCCGGCCAGAAGTTTCACGTGAGGAGGGCATTGAACTCGCCGCCACTTCCATCCAGGCCTGCCTCCCCTTTGCCGCAGAGCATGGCGTGACCCTCGTCCTTGAGAACCACTATAAGGATGGCTTCTGGAACTATCCCGAGTTCGCCCAGCCAATGGACATCTTCTGCGACCTCGTGGAAGCGGTGGGTGAACACCCCAGCTTCGGGGTCAATTACGACCCCTCCAACACTCTCCTGGCCGGCGAGGACCCCCTTGAACTCCTTGCGCGCGTCAAAGACCGCGTGGTCACCATGCACGCCAGCGACCGCTACCTGAAGCACGGGACCCTTGAGGATCTCGCCCGCGAGGAGGGCGTCACCGGATATGCCGAGCGTCTCGCCCACGGAGAAATCGGCCAGGGAATGAACGACTATGACGCCATTTTCGCCACCCTCAACTCAACCGGGTTTGACGGCTGGATCTCCATCGAGGACGGAGTGGATGGACCGGAGCAACTGGAGCGCTCCGTCGCCTTCCTGCGCACCAAGATGATGGAGCACTTCTGGTAGCCCCAACCGCTACAACCTTCCAGCCGACCACAGGATCCCGCGGGTCAGCAGGTTGAGGAAGACCGGGTCGGAAAACGTGTCAGTGGTGTGGCCGTATGTTGTTCCAAAAATACGGGTCCCCTCGAATTCGTTTACCCAGAAAACCGGATGCGCCTTCTGCGTCTTCTCGCTCCTGGAGGTCGCCAGCGCGATGGCGTTGGGCCACATCTTCTCAATGACATAGAGTTCATCCTTGGGAGTCACCCAGTCCCCGGGCACACCCTTCATGATGGGATGGTCCTTCTTCTCGGTCCTGACCGGATAACGCGCCTGGTGCTCGTGGCTCCTGCTCGTCACTCCCAGGAACTGACGCCAGTCGTCTATGCCGGTTGCACGGTAGGTGTGCATCGCACAGTGAATGACCACCGCCGGCGTGCCGCCCCTGTGACCGTTTACGATCTTCCTGATGTAATCCGGATTCTTCGTGTTGGCGAAGCACTCGTTGTGCACCACCACATCGAACTTCTCCGCCCACTTCGGATCATCATAGAGATCGATCTGGGCCGTGGTCCCCTTCCCGCCCTTGTTCACCACCGTCCAGTCGATATCGGCCTTGGCCGAGGAAGACAGGGTGAGTGCCTTTGCCTGAAACGCGTAGTCGTGGCAGCACCCCCCCGTAACCAACAGACACTTGAGCGGTTTTTCCGACTTGGCAGCGGCAGCCTTGCTTTCCCCAGCCTTATCGGCCGAAGCACTTAGAGCGGCAAGGAGGGACAGGACGAGAACGGGGACGATGGCTTTCATGATTCAGGCAATGGTGGGGCGGTCTGCCCCTTACGCACGCAACCTGTCGCACCTATCGATGAATGACAATCAATCTCCGTAACCATCCGGATGGGCCTCGTGCCACTTCCAGGCACTCCGCACCATCTCCTCCAGATCGGTGGCGGGCGCCCAGTCGAACACTGCCGCGGCCTTCTCACTGGCCGCCACCAGGACCGGCGGATCACCCACCCGTCGATCGCCTTCCACCACCGGAATCCCATGTCCGGTGACCCTGCGACAGGCCTCGATCACTTCCCACACCGAATGCCCCCGGCCCGTTCCCAGATTAAAGGCCCCGCTCCCCTCCTGCTCCACTGCCTGACGGTGCACCGCCGCCAGATCGCAGACGTGAACATAGTCCCGCACTGCAGACCCATCCGGCGTTTCATATTCCGTTCCGAATACCTCTATCATGTCGCGTTTGCCCTGCGCCACGAACAGGACATTTGGAATAAGATGGGTCTCGATCCGATGATCTTCTCCGAACCTCGCGGACGCACCGGCCGCGTTGAAATAGCGGAAAATGACCGGAGTGATCCCGTGGATCTTCGCGAACCACGACAACATGCCTTCAAAGGTGAGCTTGGAATGACCATAGGGGTTGACTGGATTCTGCGGGCAGTCTTCATCGATCGGCACCGTCCCGGGAACGCCGTAGGTGGCGCAGGTCGAGGAGAACACCATCTTCGAAACCTCCGCCCCGACCATCCCTTCCAGCAGGCTCAATCCGCCCATTACGTTGTTGCGATAGTACTTGGCCGGGTTCTCCATCGATTCCCCCACCAGCGCATCCGCGGCATAATGGATGACCGCCTCCGTTTCATGACCTCGCAATAC
>DMYM01000179.1:1805-3220 GCA_003483645.1 Verrucomicrobiales bacterium | reverse complement strand
CGGTTCCCTGCCAGCCCCGCCACCAGCCCGGCCGCATCCTGCTCTTTCCGTTCCAGCAGGAGCCGCATGGCTGTGTCGCGCTCCCAGCCGTTGCCGCTTTCCAGCAACTTCACCAGGTCGGCTACCGCCAACCGGGACCGCTCCGCAGGGGCAGTGGTCTTGAAGTCTTCCGGGATCACCCTCCAGATCCGCCCCCGGTCCGTGCCGCTGTAGAGATCGAGGTGTTTCTTGATGGACTCCGGAATCGACCAGGGATGCTCGATGGTCTCACGGTACATATCCACCACGTAGAGTGCTCCATCCGGACCATTGGCACACTGCACCGGGCGGAACCAGTTGTCACTGGAGGCCAGGAATTCCGACCTTTTCAGCAGATCCGGCCTCCGTGCCACCGGTTGCACCCGGTCCTTCGGAAACTCGATCAACTTCTGGTGCACCAGGTTGCTTCCCACGTCCCCTACGAAAACAGTCCCCTGCTGGTCCCTGTCGAAGGCATCACCACGATACACCGTCAACCCGCTCGCCGAGGTAAAATATCCAGCCGCCCGGCCTCCTCCCTCCACGGGACCATCGACCCTGCCCTGCACCCGCCACCGCGTCCGTACCACCCGCCATGGCTCCACACCGCTGATGCGGTAGACCTCCGCCGCTCCCCCATCGACCGGGATTTCCACCAGGGGATGCGGCAGACCACCCGTACGATTCCACGGCCACGAGTAGATCACTGCAATGAGATGCCGGCTGTTGCTGCAGACATAGCGTCGCCCGAAGTCGTCGAAGGTCAGTCCGAACTGCGCCGTTCCCGACTCCGGACGCAGGATGAGCGCCTCCGGGTCGAAGGAAAAATCCGATCCCCGGAGATCCATTCCCCCGCTCTTTTCCGACTCCATCCTTACAGTCCCTGCGTTAGAGGAGGTGGAGCCGTAAATCCGCCCGTCCGGTCCCCATTGCAAGTTGTTGACCAGGGCCTGCATGTTGAGGGGATCCAGGCCAGCGCCGAATCCGGTGAAGACGGTCCTGCGTTCCTCGGCCACTCCGTCCCGGTCATGGTCGACAAGATAGAGGATGTCTGGCGAGGCCGTGACGAAGACGCCCCCCTTCCAGCAGACCACCCCGGTGGGCCACTTCAGATTGTCTGCAAATACAGTGGCATGTTCGTAGCGACCATCCCGGTCACGGTCCTCAAGAAGCCGGATCCGACCCAGTGCCTGCTCCCGGCGTTCAGGGTAACCCCGCATCTCAGCCACGAAGAGCCGCCCATCCTCATCGAAGGCGATTGCCACCGGATCGACCACCTGCGGTTCGCAGGCAGCAACTTCAATCCGGAAGCCCGGTGCGAGTTGGAATGACGCCGCCGCTGCCGCTGGGTCCAGGGGGGCAATACGCGGCAATTCGGCGGGGTCGGGCTCGGGTTC
>DMYM01000179.1:0-1447 GCA_003483645.1 Verrucomicrobiales bacterium | reverse complement strand
ACCCTGCCCGCAAGAAGCACAACCAGAACGAGAGAGGACCAAAATTTCGTGAGCATGGGGAATCTCCTTCCCGGACGGGGCAACAGGAGCACGAATTGCAGTCCTTGACTACCATTATCACGATTCCCTGCCGTCCAGAACATCTCCTCCGAAAAGACTTCCTGACCCCGCACCAGCATGGCTGTCTGCCATCCGTCCCGAACATCCTGAGGGCACTCTCCCCTGCTCTCTGGACCTTTGACTTTCCCACTTGTGCCCTCTAGAGCTTCCACTGCCCATGCACCAACCAACCGTCCAGATTTCCCTCGATCTCATCGACCTCGATGAAGCAATCGAAACGGCTGCCATGGCTCTACGGGCCGGAGTGGACTGGCTGGAAGCGGGAACGCCGCTTCTCCTCGCCTACGGCCTGCACTCCGTCAGTGCGCTTCGTGAGAACTTCCCGGATGCGCCCATTGTGGCCGACCTGAAAACGATGGACGGGGGCTACCTGGAGGCCGAGATGATGGCCAAGGCCGGCGCCACTCACGTGGTAGTCATGGCCCGGGCTCACGAGGAAACGGTCAAGTGCGTGGTCCAGTGCGGGGTGGACTACGGGGTGGGGATCATGGGAGACAACCTGGGTTGCCCCGACATGGTGGAAGGGGCCAGGAAACTTGAAGATCTCGGCTGCGGATACATCGTACACCACATCGGTTACGACGAACGCCGCGGTATTGCCGCTGCCGGCAATCGCATGCCCAGCCCGCTCGATCAATTGAAGGAGGTGGTCGGAGCGGTTTCCCTACCCGTCCAGGCGGTGGGCGGATTGTCCATCGAGCAGGCCGTGGCCTGCCCCTCCTACGGCGCTCCCCTCGTGGTCCTGGGAGCACCCCTCACCATCGACGCCGACTCCTTCCGGACCGCCTCCGGGGATGTGGAAACTTCCCTGAGAATGATCTGTAACCAGGTGCACGGCACCTCCTGAATCCGGCATCCATCAACCTTCCAGCAACTCACCATGCGGCTAAAAGGCAAACGCATCCTCGTCACCGGTTCCACCACCGGGATCGGCAAGGCCATCGCCCAGCGTTTCGTGGAGGAGGGCGCCCGCGTCCTCATTCACGGCCTGGAGGAAGACCTGGCCCGGGAAACCTCAGCCGAACTGGGCGGAGCCCCCTACCATGTCTCCGACCTGTCCGATCCTGCCGTTCCCGCCCAGTTGGTGGAAGCTGCCATCGGGGAACTGGGGGGACTGGACGGCCTCGTCAACAATGCCGGAGTCGTCACGCGACGCCAACCTGCCGACATGACCCTCGAGATCTGGGACTGGACCTACGCCATCAACGTACGGGCCCCCTTCCTCCTCATCCAGGCTTCCCTTGAAGAACTTGCCAGGAACAAGGGCCGCATCCTGAACATCGGATCGGTGAACGCCCACGGCGGCGAATCATACTTCGCCGCCTAC
>DMYM01000352.1:411-4482 GCA_003483645.1 Verrucomicrobiales bacterium | reverse complement strand
TTCCACAGGGGAGAGTTGAAAATTTGAAGGTCAGTGTAGTTTTGTTTCAGCGTTCCCGATGCCAGGACCCGGCATGACAGGGGGAGAGAGGGCACGGGATCCTCACCGAAGATATGATCAGGGGTTCTCCTGGAATAAATCTCCGTGAACTGGAGGCGGGCCTGAGCTCAAAAGCTCCTTCGGAGGTGACTGGGCAGGATGTTGAGTTGCTCACGGTACTTTGCCACGGTGCGGCGGGCCACCTTGATTCCCTGCTGGGAGAGGATCCTCTGGATGGCAGCGTCGGAAAGAGGCTTTTGGCGGTCCTCGGCATGGACAATGGACTGAATGGACTCCCGGACTCCCTGGTTGGAAACCGCATGCCCCTCCGAGGTCTTATAGCCAGTGGCGAAGAACCGGCGTAAATCCATCACCCCGTGGGGAGTGCGGGCGTGCTTGCCAGCCACCGCACGCGAGACAGTAGCGGGGTGCACCTCGAGGGCGTCTGCAACCTCGTTCATCGTGAGGGGTTTCAGGCTGCGCGGACCGTGTTCAAGGAACTCGGTCTGATGTCTGATAATTTCCTCGGAGATGGCGAGGATGGTCGCCTGGCGCTGGTCGAGAGCCTTGATGAGGGTGCGGCCTTCGCGAAGCTGATTGCGCAGATAGGTGCGCAGCTTGCGATCGGGGCTGGTAGCCACGAGATCCTTGTATGTGTCGCTTAGTCGAAGGCGGGGCAGGTATTCGTTGGTGAGCACTGCGGTCCACTCGCCCTCATCGTCTTTCTCCAATGAGACATCAGGGATGATGTAGGGATTGCTGGAAGGATCGAAGGAGGTTCCCGGAGCGGGATCAAGTTGGGCGATCTGGGTGGCGGCCTCCACTACCTCCTCGACGCTCACGCTGAATGCGCGTGCTATTTTCGGATAGTGTTTGCGTGCCAGTTCATTGAGATGGCTCTGGACGATACGGAATTCCAGCGAGTCCAGCCGGTTGGAGCGATGCAACTGCACGAGCAGGGACTCCTGGAGATCATCCACCGCGATTCCCGATGGGTCGAAACTCTGCAGGATGGTCTTCGCACGCTCCAGGTCGTCGACTGGAATGCCCAGACGGCGGCCGACTTCCGCGAGGGACTCATCGAAATATCCACGTTGGTCCATGTTGCCGATGAGGGCCAGCGCGGCGGCCCGTAATTCATCGGCCGGGGCGGACAGATTGAGCTGGTCAACCAGGTGCTGCTGAAGGGTTTCCGGTGCTACGATGGAGTTATAGAGGTGTTCCCGGCGCTCTTCGTCCTCTCGGCTGGACCCGTTGGCACGCCGTTCCATGATGGCAAGTTCGCGGAGATCATCGTCAGGTAATTCCACCTGCTCATCGGTGTCCGCCTCCTTCCCGTCGAGTTCGTCGAGGGAGAGGGTGGGCAGTTCGTGCTCCAGGACCGGGTTGGTCTCAAGAAACTGGCGCAGTAACTGTTGCAGCTCCAAGGTGTTCGACTGCAGGATCTCCAGACTCTGGCGCATCTGAGGCGCGAGGGTCTGCGTCTGGCTGACAGTCTGGTTGAGGGAGGGGCCCGGCATTACAATTTGAACTGCAACACCACCATGGCACTTCTTTCCTCAGATGCGAGCGGTTTTGAAGCAGTACCTATGCCAATTTCACTGGATTCATTCGGTTCCTTTCAGTGGCGTTGTATTCAAGACTATTTTTGGAGTCCGGGGTCCTTCCTTGATTGGCAGATCCGCGTTCGGAAGCACGCTGATGGAGGATCTTTCCACGCTCAAGGTTCCTTGGATTCGGCAACCTCGCCCCCACCACCTCAGCGGCAGGGTGGATTTTTCGAACTTTGAAGTTCAGCGGGCTCGATAGCTGGCTTGGGATGGAACGCTGTGCCCCTTGGAGGATGTGAGGGGTGGAATCCGACTGCCCCGGGGGTTGGCAGGCACGCGGTGGTTATCCCGGCTCCGGGGTGGGTAGTTGGTTGATTGTGAAGTAGTAAGAATATATTCAGAGGCTTTCGCTGGATCGGGCTTGCCAACGCTGCGGAGCTTCTATTGACTCGCTCATGGCGGATTTGACTCTGGGACTGTCCTTTGACGACGTCCTTCTGGTGCCCAAGAAGAGTGGGGTTTTGCCCACTGAAGCGCGGGTGGACACGGCACTCAGCGAGGAGATCGCCCTCAAGATTCCCGTGATTTCCGCGGCCATGGACACGGTTTCGGAATCAGAACTTGCCGTGGCTCTCGCTCGGGAAGGAGGGATGGCGGTTATTCACCGGGCCTGCTCGGTGGAGGAGGAGGCGGAGATGGTCTCCCGGGTTAAACGCTCGGAGAGCGCGGTCATCCAGGAACCAATGACGGTGAGGAGTGATACCACCATCGCGAATCTCAAGAGCATCATGGGGGAGCAGGGTTTCTCTGGATTCCCGGTGGTCGATGAGGAGGGCGTCCTGGTCGGAATGGTGACGGGTCGGGATATTCGCCACTTCGCCGACGACGCGGCCAAGGTGGGGGATGTCATGACCTGTGGGGACAAACTGGTTACGGGGGCCCCCGACACCACTCCCGAGGCAGCCCGCCGGATTCTCTATGAGCACCGCATTGAGAAACTGCCTCTCGTTGACGCCGAGGGGCGGTTGGCGGGATTGATCACCGGTGGCGACATTGAAAAACAGATCACTTTCGTGGATGCGGCCAAGGACCCGAATGGCCAACTGCGTTGCGGCGCGGCCATCGGGGTGGGAGCGGAGTGGAAGGAGCGGGCGCAGGCGGTGATTAAGGCGGGTGCAGACGCCCTCTTCATTGATGCCGCGACGGGGCATACCTCGCGTGTTCTCCAGGTGGTGGAGGAACTGGCAACTCTTTCGGACCGACCGGTGGTGGCGGGTAACGTGGTGACTGAGCAGGGTGCACGCGACCTGGTCTCGGCAGGTGCCCGGGCAGTGAAAGTGGGAGTGGGTCCTGGATCGATTTGTACCACTCGCGTGATTGCCGGGGTGGGCATGCCGCAGTTCACGGCAATTCAGAATGTGGCTCCGTGGTGCCGGGAGAATGGTGTGCCCGTGATCGCGGACGGGGGAATACGTTACTCCGGTGATATCGTGAAGGCCCTGGCGGCTGGTGCGGATATCGTCATGCTGGGTTCGGTCCTGGCGGGGACCCGCGAGAGTCCGGGGTTAACCGTTCACTTTCAGGGGCGCCGCTTCAAGACCTATCGGGGGATGGGATCTCTGGGTGCCATGATGAAGGGCTCCGGGGATCGCTACGGGCAGGGTGCCAGTGGCAAGTTGGTGGCGGAAGGGGTGGAGGGGCGCGTGCCCTACAAGGGTCCACTGTCTGAGGTGGTCTATCAACTTATGGGTGGGCTCAAGTCCGGGATGGGATACGTGGGTGCGGAAAATCTGGAAGTTCTGCGCGCACAGTGCGAGTTCGTGCGGATTACGCCGGGCGGATTGCGTGAGAGTCATGCCCACGACATTGTCATCATGCAGGAACCTACCAATTATCAGCCGATCAGTTAGGAACGGACTGGGGATTAGTTATCGAGGTCACGGTCATGGAAGAGAACAGGCACGTCGCAGTTGTTGATTTTGGGTCGCAGTATACGCAGCTCATCGCGCGGCGGGTGCGGGAGCTGGGTTTCTTCGCCAGGCTCTACGCTCTGGAAGAATTTGATAAACTCGGGAAACCGGGTGCCATCATCCTGTCGGGGGGGCCCAGGAGCACCAGCGAAGAGGACGCTCCCGACATCGATTTCGGACGGTTACAGGATTACGGAGTCCCCGTGCTCGGTATCTGCTATGGGATGCAGTTGCTCAATATCAAGTTTGGCGGGAATGTGCAGGCCAGCGATCATCGCGAATATGGGCCCGCGGTGCTGAAGCCGGAGCAACAGGAAGGACTTTTCGAGGGGATCTCCCAGGAGTCGCAGGTGTGGATGAGCCACTCTGATACGGTCAACGATCTGGCTGAGAATTGCCGGGTGATTGCCCGCAATCAGCATGGCACGCCGGTGAGCCTGCAGTGGGGCGAACGCTATTTTGGGATTCAATTCCACCCGGAAGTAACCCACACAGATAAAGGAAAAATAATT
>DMYM01000352.1:0-127 GCA_003483645.1 Verrucomicrobiales bacterium | reverse complement strand
TGGGATTCAATTCCACCCGGAAGTGACTCACAGCCATGAAGGCCTGAGGGTTCTGAATAATTTTCTACTGCGGGCCGACTCGCTGCAGGAATTCCGTATCGAAGACTTCAAGCGTGAACTCCTGGAA
>DMYM01000104.1:3264-3515 GCA_003483645.1 Verrucomicrobiales bacterium | reverse complement strand
CGGGCGTTGAGTCGCAGGACATCCCCGAAAGTCATTTGCCGAAACCACTCGCCGTTGAAAACCACTTCGGTCCTGTTCTTATCGAGGACCTTGAAAGCCTGCGTGGTGTAGGTTTCAGCGTTGGCGAGAATAGCCTCGCGGCTCAGCGGTGGGCGGGTGGCACTGCGCCCGGAAGGATCGCCGATGGCCGCGGTGAAATCGCCGATGATGAGGACGGCCTGGTGTCCGAGTTCCTGGAACTGCCGGAGTTT
>DMYM01000104.1:1904-2934 GCA_003483645.1 Verrucomicrobiales bacterium | reverse complement strand
TCGAAGACCACGGTGTGGCCGAGGTGGATGTCGGGGGAGGTGGGATCGAGCCCGAGCTTGGCACGGAGGGGCCGACCTTCCCCCAGTTTGTCAGCCAGTTCCTCTGGGGAGAGGACTTTCTCGGTGCCAGCGCAGAGGGTGGCGAGGGCTTGATCGACGTCCGGCGGCATGTCGGAAAGAGTTCTACGCGAGGGGGGCGGCTGGACAAGACAGATTCGGTGTGATTAACGATGAGCATGAGCGCAGAAATGCTTTCGCAGCCACCGCCCTCGTCGGTGGCGGATGTCGAGCCCGGGCGAATCAAGGTTTTCGGGATCATTCACATCATCTTTGGTGGCCTTGGCTTGGTGGGATCGGCCTTCGGGGTGGTGGCCCTCCTGGTCCTGAATCCTGTGCTCTCCTGGTTGGAGGAAATGATCAGGCAGGAGATCCCTCCAGGGGACGTGACCGGGCCTGAAGTGGTGGCCATGCTGGAATCCTTCGGGGCGATGAGGACGCTAATGAATGACCTGTCCTTGCTCTACTGGGTCTCCGCCGTTACCGGGCTGGTGGTAGCGGTCCTGATTCTTTGGGCAGGTATACGGTTGGTTAAAAAGCGCAAGGACGCGGTGCGATGCTCTAATATCTACACGTGGGCCTCCATCGTGAAATGGCTCCTCTATCTTGGACTCTATCTGGTGACCGGACCGGCAGCGATGAAGGGTTACTATGGGAAGCTCGAAAGCATCACGGGGGGGAGTGGTGTCCCGGCGCCGGGCGGGATGAACCTGATGCAGTTCCAGGAGGTGATCGGGGTGGCGAGCACGGTGATCGGCGGAGTTCTGGCGCTGATCTATCCGATCCTGGCCTTCGCCATGCTCAACAAAACGCTGGTAAAGGATTTTCTTGCGCGCAACGGAACCTAGCCCGGTCCCCGCCGGGCCTGCGCAAAGGGGAGGTGATCCGCAGGACACGGAGGGTGGGGCGACCGACGGGACTTGAACCCGCGACAACCTGAACCACAATCAGGGGCTCTACCAACTGAGCTACG
>DMYM01000104.1:0-1591 GCA_003483645.1 Verrucomicrobiales bacterium | reverse complement strand
TCTACCAACTGAGCTACGGCCACCGTCTCCGGGACCGGGAATTTAGGCCCGCCCCGAGACGATTCAAGAGTAAAGATGCAGGTGAACAGGTCCGGTTCGAGCGGGGAAGCGGCCCTGCTCGTGCAACATCCTTTACCCCTCGCTTCATATTCCGTAATTCCTTGTCTGGAAGATGGATGCGTTGGCGGAGAAGATCGGTTATCAATTCAAGGACCAGGACTTGCTGGTGCAGTCGATGACGCACCCGAGCATGTCGGCCGAGCAACGCGAGGCGGTGGAGGACAACCAGCGGATGGAGTTTCTCGGGGATGCCGTCCTGCAGGTCATCCTGACCGAGCACCTCTATCGCATTCTGCCCGACCAGGCAGAGGGGCACCTGACGAAGATACGGGCCAGCCTGGTCTCGCGGAGGGCCCTGGCCGACTGTGCCTTGCGACTGGGGCTGGAGGAATATCTCCGTCTCGGGAAGGGTGAGGAGGCCAACGGGGGACGGCATCGCGAGTCAAATCTGGCGGACGCCTTCGAAGCTCTTCTGGGGGCGATCTGCCTTGACGGGGGAATCACTGGTGCAAGAGAGGTGACCATGCGCCTGATGGAGGAGGATCTGCAGGAGGCGCTGGAGGGAGAGGACACCAGTAACCCGAAGGGCCGCCTGCAGGAGGAACTGCAGGCTCTCCGGAGGGAGAGCCCGTTGTATCGTATTCTGACCGAAGAGGGGCCGGACCACCTGAAGCAATTCCGGGTCGAGGTTCTCTGGGGCGGAAAGCCGCTGGGGGCAGGGCGGGGATCGAGTAAGAAGAATGCCGAGAGTGCCGCCGCACAGGATGCCCTGGAGCGCCGGCGCTGGGAGGAGTAGAGAATAGGTTTACTGGAGCGATGGAGCGCCGGCACTTGGAGAATCGAGAGGCTTGTCCACTCTTGCCTGTGGTGGGAGGAGTGCTTACCGCGCAAGTGACTGTCGAATTCAAGAGAAACTACAATGCAGATTTCTACCATGCCTCGCTTCGCTACGCACAGTCGTTATGGATGGAGGGCAAACCGGCCCAGGCGTTGCTGCAGTTGAACAAGGCCCTCATGGCGGATCTGGCGGGGGACGAGACGATTCTGTCGGAGTGGCCCCTGCCTTACGCCGCCAAGCGGTGGGTGATGGTGAACTGTCCGGCGGGGGAGTTTCTGGGTAACCCGGTGCGGCACTACCAGCATCTTGCTACCCGGATGAGCGGGCCGCGACCGGAACTGCGGCGCTGGCGGGCGTGGGCCTGTTTCCATCTGGCCGAGGTGGTGGTGGGCGGAGAGGCCAATCCGCGGGATGAGCGGCAGCTGGAGCGGGAGAAGATTGTAATTCCGGAGCTGAGTGAGGCCCTGGTGCAGTTGGGGAGCTTGGGGTTGCGCGGGGAGGCGAAGTTGGCAGAAGAGGTCATTGCTGGGTAAATATGGTAAGGTCTTTTGCTCCTGCACAACCATCTTCGGAAGACAACAGGCGCTCCTTGCTGGCGGGGACTCCTCCATTCCTTTGCTTTGGGCCTTGAGCGGCAAGCCGTCCCGGGCTCTGATGGGAGAACGCTCAAGTGAGCTCACAAAACATGAAATT
>DMYM01000159.1 GCA_003483645.1 Verrucomicrobiales bacterium | reverse complement strand
CGAGTTGGGTTTGAGCTTGGTGTCAGCGACCTCACCGAGATGGGCTTCCACGTTGGTCAGTCCCAGTTTCTTTTCCTTCGTCTCGAGGAAGGTAATCATTTCGGGCTGGATATCAACCGCGATCACCCTGCCCTTGGGCACGAGGGGAGCGAGGCGGAAGGTATAGTAGCCGGAGCCGGCACCGATGTCGGCGATGACGTCGGTGGGCTTCAGGTTGAGGGCCGCGATCGCCTTGCTGGGCGCTTCCTCTTCCTCGCGGTTGGCGCGCTCCAGCCAGCGGATGGCCTGGTGGCCCATCACGTAGGAGATCTCCCGGCCCATGTAATGCTTGCCGGTTCCGTCGAAGGTCTTGCGTCCCTTGGAGTAGTGACTGGGCCATGGGGCGTCCGGCTTCTCCTTCTGTTCGCCTGACTTGGTGTCGGCGGGGGAGGTGAGTGGGAGGGCGCAGGTGAATGCAAGGGCAAGGAATCTCTTCATGGGAGCAGGCAAGATAAGGTTCTACCGGGTAGGTTCCGCATTCTCAGGGCGCGGTGCAATTAGAAAGAGTTTTTGATCTCTCTTCCATGGGCAGGGGTCGTATTCGATCTCTGGCAGTCTGACCCTGCATTTGTTAAAGAAGACGAATCCGTCACTACGCGAAGTTGCATGCGAACTAGTGCCGATGGGCCTCGAAGTAGCCCTGTTCCCAGCGGGCAGCCTGGGGGGGGATTTGATTCTCAGTTTTGCTGCGGTCCGCGACGGTGAAGACAACTGCCAGAGGATTTTTACCGGGACGAGCACCCCGCGTGTATGTGCCTTCGCCCCAGTGATCGCCGATGGCGACAAGGTGGAGATCGAACTCCCCGGTTTTGACATGAGTGCGCATGTAGCCGTCGATTTCACCCTGGTAGCCTCGCTTGCCATCCCTGGTCTCCAGGTGGAATTTTCCCGCGATGCGGAAGGCATTCCTGTAAGGAGACCCAGAGGCAGTTATCACCGGACTGGTCCTGCATTCGAGTTTGCGGACTTCGTCCCTGCGCCAGTGGGGCGGTTCACCACGTGTATTGTCCACGAGGTGGAAGCGGGCAATACGCATGGCGAGAATATCGGACACCTTCTGTCCGGGCTTTTCCCGGGCGAGCTTGCTCAACTGCCCGAGTTCCGATTTCTTGAGCCAGAGGTGATCAGTGGCAACTCCGAAGCCACTGTGCCGGTAGGTTTCGGTGTTGGTCCCCGGCACCCCACAAGCGGCATATCCACCTTGGCTATTTTCCCTCAGGACGCGGGCATGGACCTTGACAGGGATGATGTCCTTGGTGAGAGCCCGGGCGTAGCGCTTGTCGCGTGCGCTGAGGGGCAGGGATTGAACCTGCGCGGCGCCAGGGGTGCGCTCGGTGGGCGGGAGGGCCCGGAACTTGCGCAGGCTGTCCTGCAGCATTGCGATTATTCGCTGGGGATCCCGATTGTTGTTGAATCCCAACAACTTTCCAGAGGCGCTGAAGGTATAGCGACCCTGTCGGGTTGCTCCCCCCGCCCCCTTGCGGGGTCCTTGGTCAGCCACGGAGCGGAAAAACCTTCCTACCGCATCGTTCTGGCGCCGCTGGTACCAATCGTCGGCAGCAACCACCACGAAGTTTTCCCGCAACAGCTTCTGGACATCAGCCCGGCTGAATACGAACTCACGGTCCGCCACCCCGTTGTTTCAGGTGCACCCGAGGGGATGCCCATCCATTTCCCACAGGAAGATGGGCTTGCCTTCTTTGGCGGCGCGTTGACGTGCTTTCCAGAGATCGATTTCCCAGTCCAGGCCCAGCCAACCGGAGGATTTCTTCTCCGGGGTGCATAATTCGGTCAGCTGTTCGAATTGGCTCTTGGAAATTTCGGCAAATCCGGGGGCCGGGATAAGGTAAAGAAAAGAGAGGGTGCCGAGGAGCGCTTTCATGAACTTGTATACCGGGGCTACGGGGGTGTCTGTCAGTGTAAACAGCAAAACTGGCTGCCCGATATCCTGGAATCCATGGAAGGTGCTCCTGACAATATGCCGTCCTTTAGGTTGCGATCCGAGGCGCCATTTTCTACTGAAGGGCAACCATGCACCGGTAGCGGGGTTTCTTCCATTCCTGACTCCCCCTCTTTCCGTAGATCGTCATGAAATCCAGATT
This sequence comes from Verrucomicrobiales bacterium, assembly GCA_003483645.1. Taxonomy (GTDB): domain Bacteria; phylum Verrucomicrobiota; class Verrucomicrobiia; order Verrucomicrobiales; family Akkermansiaceae; genus Roseibacillus_B. Next base: position 2,532 of record DMYM01000159.1, on the reverse strand, counting down.
CCTTTTTTCCCGTCTCGCCCTGCTTGCCTTGGTCTCTCCGCTCGTCGCGCAGGTAGATCGTCCCGATCGTGAACCGCCTGGTCCGGGTGAACAACCGCAGGGGGAGCGTGGACCGCGGCGGGGGCCGGAGGAGTTGGTGAGCAGACTGCCGGTGGTGAAGGCCCTCGATGCAAATGGCGATCACACTCTGACCGAGGATGAAATCAGGAATGCGGCTGAAAAGCTGGCAGTTCTCGACAAGAGCAAGGATGGAAAGCTCAGCGGGGAGGAGATCCTGCCGCCCCCGCCGGAAGGGCGAGAGGCGCCCGGGGGAGGAGAAGGCAGGGCGCCGGACGGACGGGAAGGTGGAACGCCCCGCCGGGGACCGGGCGGTCCCGGGTTCCTGATGCGGATTCCGGTGATGTCGACTCTCGATCGGGATGCCGACGGAGAGATATCGGCCAAGGAATTGCAGGAAGCCACCGCGTCGCTCCAGCGCCTCGACAAGGACCAGAACGGGAAGATCGAGATGTTCGAGATGATTCCGGAGCGCCCGCCGGGGCGCAGGGGAAGCGGGAGGGGACGTGGATTCGGGCCGGCTGATCCGAATGTCAAGCTGCAGACCCCGGAGGAGGTGGAGTTCAGGAATGGCACGGCCTCCCTGCCGGATCGCGAGACCTTCGAGAAGTTAAGCTACCAGGGGGAGGAGGTTCTCATCGACACGCATCTCATCGGAAACCAGTTCGTCAAGTTCCAGATCGAGGAGGCGGCCAGCGAGAATCCGCAGCTGTATTTCATCAATACCAAGACCCACCGCGCCCACATGAGGTTCATGTCGGCGGTGGGGATTCAGCGGGTCCGTCCCGGACAGGGATCACAGATGCGTGGGGTCCTGGTCTATCGGCCGCTCGCCCGGGGACCGGATGGCAAGCCGGGACTCTACACCTTCGAGTTCGAACCGAATGATCGCTACCCCTTTGCCGCCATCAAGATAGCCTACGAACTCCTCGTGGCGAAGGGGGACGCACTGAAGGGCAAGCTGGGCTACTATCCCATGCCGTCCGCCCTGCCGCGTTACCGCGAGGAGAAGGAGCTTTATGATGCAGCCGCATTCCGGGTTTATCTCGATGAGGATCTCTTCCGCGATATCGGGTATCTCCCGCTCAATCGGGGTGAGAGTTACGGGCGATTGCGTGTGATGAGACTTGATGAGCATCCCCGTCCACGTGACATCGTTCTCTACAAATCCCTGCCCAACGAGATGCCGCGTAGCGCGGGGATCATTACCGCGGTGCGCCAGACGCCGCTTTCTCACGTCAACCTGCGGGCGATCCAGGACAAGGTGCCCAATGCCTTTATTACCAAGGCGGCCGAGCAGGAAAAGATCGCCGCCCTGGTGGACAAGTATGTCTACTACAAGGTGGAGGCGAGCGGATACACCCTGCGCGAGGCCACTGATGAAGAAGTGGAAGCACACTTTGCGAAGTTACGCCCGGTCGAACCACAGAAGCCGAAGCGCGATCTGACAGTGACCGCGATTCGTCCGCTCGGCGAGATCGGCTTCGAAGATTCAGACAACGTGGGGGTGAAGGCCTCCAACCTGGCGACCATGGGTTCATTTGAGCTTGCGGAGGGGATGGTGCCGAAGGGGTTCGCGGTTCCCTTCCATTTTTACCACGCCTTCATGGAGCACAACGGGTTCTACGAAAATGCGGGCAGGATCCTGGGGGATGAGGAACTGGACAAGGACAGTGAGGCACTGCGGAAGGCGCTGAAGGATTTTCGCAAGTTGATCCGCAGCGGCGACTTTCCCGATGAGATGCGCAAGAACCTTGCGGTGGTACATGCCTCCTTTCCCGAGGAGACCTCTTTGCGCTGCCGCTCAAGCACCAACAACGAAGACCTGCCGGGATTCAGTGGAGCGGGGCTTTACGATTCCTGCACCCATCGACCCGACGAAGGACATCTTTCCAAGTCCATCAAGCAGGTTTTCGCCAGCCTCTGGAATTTCCGGGCCGTGCAGGAACGGGAGTTCTATCGCATCGATCACCTGACCACCGCGATGGGTGTGCTCGTTCACCCGAACTTCGATGACGAGCAGGCCAACGGGGTGGCGGTCACAAGCGACATCCTCTATCAGACCGAGGGCAGTTATTACGTGAACACCCAGATCGGGGAAGACCTGGTGACCAACCCGGAGGAGGAGTCGGTTCCGGAGGAGCTTCTGCTGGACTGGTTTGATGCCGGGGAGGTCAAGGTCATGCGCCGCTCGAACAGAACGGCAGAGGACCGTATTCTTGACCCGGAGCATCTGGAGCAACTCCGCAAGAGTCTGGGCATCATTCACAACCGCTTCGCCAAACTCTATGGATCCACCTACGAGGCCAAGGACTTTGCCATGGAGGTGGAATTCAAGATCACCAGGGAGGGAAAGCTCAGTATCAAGCAGGCCCGACCGTGGGTCTTTGCTGAGTGAGCCTGCGCCTGATTCGATGCTGGATACGCGCTACGGGATGCGTCGGGGAACGGGCCATGGAGCGGAAGGGTGCTCCT
>DMYM01000040.1 GCA_003483645.1 Verrucomicrobiales bacterium | reverse complement strand
CCCTCCCCCTGACAGACCCCCACTCACCTCAGCCTGCCGCCATGAGGGCCAGGGCACGCCCCACTCGCTTCTCGCGCCTCGCTGGCGACCACGAAAGCGCGTAGATTTGCAGGGGATGATTTTTCACCGGTCTCCCCAACCGCTAGCCGGTTCTCGGAAAGGGAGCAAGGGGGCGATTTAGCCCGAAATGATACTAGCTCTGGCTCTCCTGCCGCGTTACTGCTCGGGTATGAATATGAGGTGTCGTGCCTTTGCCCTCATCGCCTTTTGGATTTCTGGGGGAATGGTGACGGGAGCTGAGAAGAGGATTCTCTTTCTGGCGGGGAAGGACAGCCACGGATGGGGCACTCACCAGCACTTTGGCGGCACCATGGTTCTCTCGGCGGGGATGAAAAGGGGAGGAGTGCCGGTGGAGGTCGAAGTGGTAGGCGAGTGGCCGAGTGATGAATTGCTGAGCAAGCAGGACGCTTTGGTGATTTATTCCGACGGCTGGGGACATCATCCCGCGAACGGCAAACTGGCGACCTTGAAGAGATTCATGGATGCCGGGGGAGGGCTCACGGTCATTCACTGGGCGACGGGGCTGGGTAGTCCGGGGGACGGGAACAAGACCAAGGATCAGAGAGGCGATCCGGTGCGCCGGCAGTGGCGCAATCTGGTGGGCGCGGATTTCGAGCCGTGGCACTCGGTGAGTCGATTCTGGGATGCGAGCTTCGAGAAGTTGCCGGTGCACGAAGTGACCCGTGGGGTGCGCCCCTTTGTGGTTCACGACGAGTGCTACTTTCACCTGCGTTGCGATGATCCCGAGCACAAACATGTCACCCCGCTGCATGGAGCGCTCCCGCCGGTGAGCGTCATCGATCCTGGCCGTTCGATGGACAGCGGCAGTGTCTCGGCGGTGGAGGCGGTGAAAAAGGGAGAGTTGCAATACTGTGCCTGGGGATTTGAGCGGCCGGAGGGCGGGCGCACCTTTGGCTACACGGGAGGCCATACCCACTGGAATTGGGGACGGGATGAGCTGCGCATGCTGATTCTGAATGGAATCTATTGGACGGCGGGAGGGGAGGTTCCCGCCAACGGGATTCACTCGCGCCGCCCGCGGTCGGAGGAAATGTTGGAGCATCTCAAGGGGAATCCGGGCTGGACGCCGAAGGCGCTTCAGATTGCGCTCGATCGGGCGGGGACAGGCGAGTTGATCACGTGGAATCAATATCGGGGAGGGCCCCTTCCATTCGGAAAACCGAAGGCCAAGCCCGGGGGCGGAGAACCGGGATTGATTGTGGAAGGAGAGAGCATGAAAGTGCTGAAGGATGCGGGGCGGCCCCGCTCACAGAAGATGTCGGGCTTTGGGCTGGATGTCTGGAGTGCGAACGCACAGCTCTGGTGGACCGACGCCAAATCCGGTGATATTCTTGAACTGGAACTCAAGGTGGCGAAAGCGGGGGAATATGAATTGCATCTCGCGGGGACCAAGGCGATGGACTACGCGATTCAATCGTTTGCGGTGAATGGCGTGACGCTCGGGAAACCGATTGATTTTTTCCAACCCACGGGAGTTTCGCACACCGAGGATCTCAAGCTGGGTGCCGCGACCCTGCAGGCTGGCGCAAACCGGTTCTCGGTGAAGATCGAAGGAGCCCACCCCAAGGCCCTGAAGGGGCACATGGTTGGCATCGATTACCTGCGCCTGATCGAGGTGAAGGGACGAGCGAGCCTCTTTGATGGGAAGACGCTGCAAGGATGGGAGGGCAACAAGAAGTGGTGGAGTGTGCAGGAGGGCGCGCTGGTGGGCACCATTCCTGCGGGGCAGAAACTGGGCCACAACGAGTTTCTCTGGTGGGCGGGAGAGGGGCATGATTTTGAGCTCAGAATGCGGGGCCGGGTGAGCGGTGATCCCTCCGCAAACAGCGGGGTGCAGATTCGTTCGCAGCGGCGCGAGGACGGTCACGCTGCGGGCTACCAGGCAGACTTCGATGATGGGGCCGTGTGGATGGGTCGGATCTACGACGAGCATGGTCGGGGGTTGATGGTGGAGCGTGGGACAACGGTGGTCATCGACGAGGGAGGTCAGCGCGAAGCGACGGTCTTTCGGAAGGCGGAGGAGTATCGCGCCCTCGTGAAGAAGGGAGGGTGGAACGAGTATGTCATTCGGGCGGCGGGTCCGCGGATTCAGACCTGGATCAATGGCACGCTGGCGTCGGAGTTGGTCGATCATCAGCTCGGGCAGCACGACTACTCGGGGCGGATCGCGATCCAGCTGCACTCGGGTCCCGGACCGGCGAGGGTGGAGTTCAAGGATCTGGAGTTTCTCGATCTAGGTAAGACCGAGCCGCCCAAGTCGTTGGCGGGCGTGAAGCGCGTCGGGATCGTGCCCGAGGAGAAGAACCTTGGATTTGAAGAGGGAACCTTGCGGGGATGGACGGTGGAGGGCGAAGTTTGGAAGGGAGGACCGGTGAAGGGCGATACCGTCACGCCGCGGCGACCCGGACAGTCCAGCAATCATGATGGTGGGTTCTGGGTAGGGGGCTACGAGCGGACTCACGCAGATGATGGACAGGGCGTGCTCACCTCCCAGCCATTCAAGGTGACGCACCCGTGGGGAAGTTTCCTGGTTGGCGGGGGCTCGGGGCCCGCGACCCGAGTTGAGTTAGTGGCAGCGAAGAGCGGCCAGGTGATCTTCAGCGCACGCGGCAAGCAGTTGGAGACCATGCAGGCGGTGAACGCGGATTTGCGGAAGCACCTGGGCAAGTCGATTCACGTGCGAGTGGTTGACGAGTCGTCGGGGCCGTGGGGGCACGTCAACTACGACGACTTTCGCTTTCATAAGAAGAAGCCGGGAAGACAGGTTGCGCCCTCGGTGAAGGGTGGGGGCAGTAATCCGTTACTGAGTCATCTCGTTCCGAATCCGGGTGAGCATGAGAACGAGACCGTGGCGGGAATGCGGGTCCCGAAAGGCTTTGAGGTGGATCTCATCGCGCAGGAGCCAGAGTTGACTCAGCCCATCGCCTTCACCTTCGATGAGCGGGGACGGATCTGGGTGGTGGAGGCACACAGCTATCCGCAGCGGCAGCCGAAAGGACAGGGCCGGGATCGGATTGTGATTTTTGAAGACGCCGATGTCAACGGGTCCTTCGAGAAGCGGTCCGTGTTCGCCCGGGGGCTGAATCTGGTCAGCGGGATCGAAGTGGGTTTTGGCGGCGTGTGGGTGGGAGCGGCTCCGGAGCTCTTGTTCATTCCCGACAAGGATCGGGATGACGTGCCGGATCGCGATCCAGTCGTATTGTTAGATGGTTGGGGATTGCAGGATACCCACGAAACGCTGAATAGTTTTACCTGGGGGCCGGACGGGTGGCTCTATGGAAATCAGGGAGTGTTTTGTCACTCTCTGATTGGAAAGCCGGCCTCGGGGCAGAATGAGCGGACCGAGATGCGGGCCGGGGTGTGGCGTTATCATCCGACCAAGGATGAATTTGAAGTATTTTCGCACGGTTGCAGCAACCAGTGGGGAATCGACT
>DMYM01000297.1 GCA_003483645.1 Verrucomicrobiales bacterium | reverse complement strand
CCGCTTGCCCCCTGCGCCTGGGGGCTGATAGGAATGGGGAGATATGAAAACGATCCTTGCCGCTATCCTTGCCGCCCTGTCCCTCGGAACTGCTCAGGCAGTTGAGTACGTCACGCTGACCCCGACCAACCCGTCGAAGACTGTAGCCGCAACCGATCTTGTTGAAATTGTCGGCTGTAGTAATGTCCGCAGTTCCTCTACCCTACTCTTACATCTTACATTTAGTGACGAAACCGAAGTAACTGTTGCCCTTGGAGGTTATAGGCGAGATGGGGTCAACTCCGGCACTGCATTCGCGAGAACCCTTAGCCAGAAATATACCGGTCTAACGGCACTGAGATCAAGTGCCACTACCGATGTAATCACCCTGAAAATCACCCCTGTTTCCGAGATCAATGCAGTCACACCCGGCACCGTGCTTGTGCTTCCGGAGAACTCAACAGGCAACTACGACGTCGTGGTCGAAGCGAGCGACGACCTGGTGAGCTGGCTTCCGTTCTTCTCCCAGACGGTGAACAGCCAGACGGCTAAAAAGTTCTTCCGCACTCGGGTTGTGAGGAGCGAAGCACCGGTTCAGAAGCCCTAGGAGCGCCCACACCCCGCCCCGATCCTCTGGCGGATCTGTCATCGGTTTTGATTCCTGCTTGGGTCTTGCCTCCCCTGCCTCCATCGCGGAGCTTCCTTATGTGCCCTCCCTCCCTCGAGTCGGCGGAAAACTGCAACTGCTGCGCCTCTTTCTCGTCCTGACAACCCTTGTAGGACGGAGCTACGCCGAGCAATCGGGCAGAGACACGCCCGTTCCGGTCGCCCCCTATCTCAACGCGGTCTTCCCCTCCCTCCCGCCCGGTGGTGCGGGCGCCTGGAAGACCGTCCGCTCCTTTCCCAATCTCACCTTCACCGATCCCATGTGGGTTACGCCCTGGCCCGGCACCGATGACCTGCTCATGGTCGAACGAATGGGACGCTTGCGAAGATTCCCCAATCGCCAGGACACGGTCCCGGCCGACGTCTCGACCATCCTCAACTGGAGAGGGCGCACGCAAACCCGCGGCGACGACGGAGGATTCTACTCCGCGGTCTTCCATCCCAAGTTCACCGACCTCACTGATCCCAAACGCTTCCTCTTCCTCTGCTACACTCATCAGCTTCAAGAAGGAACCAACACCGTTCTTGGAGACTCCTACTGGCGGCTCACTCGTCTTGAGTTCGATGCCACCGGCGCTGTCGTTCCGGGCTCCGAGACTATTCTCATCAGCCTCTACGATCCGCAACGCTGGCACAACGGAGGAGCCATGTTCTTCGGTCCGAAAGGCTTCCTCTATCTCTCCAACGGCGACGGGGGACACAGTGGAAACCCCTTTGAGAATGGACAGGTCCTCGACAAGAGTCTCTTCAGTGTGGTCATCCGGATCGACGTCGATGAGCGGGGAGGAACTGTCAGTCATCCCATTCGCCGCCAACCGCAAGAGATCAAGGTCCTTCCTGAGGGAGTCACGACGAGCTACACCCAGAACTACTACATCCCAAGCGACAATCCCTGGGTCGAGGATCCCACCCTCCCTGGTGAGGAAGCCCCCTTCATGGAAGAGATCTACGCCTGCGGATTGCGCAGTCCCCACACCATGCACTACGATCAGGGCACCGCTCAGGTCTGGCTCGGTGACGTGGGATTTCGTGACCGCGAAGAACTGAATCTCTTCCTTCTCGATCCGGAGAATCCCGTCCTCCCCAGGTCCGGCTCCAATTTCGGCTGGGACAAACAGGAAGGATTTCTCGGCGGAAGACTTCCCATCGGAGCCCCAGGCATCGAGACCCTTCCGGTCCTCGACTACGATCGATCAGTCGGGGCCTGCATCATTGCGGGTGGCATCTACCGCGGGAGCCAACACGCCCTCGATCTCTTCGGCGATGTGATCCTCGGCGACAACCGCACCGGGATGCTCTGGTCCGTCGACTATCAGGATGGTCGCCCTGCCCTCCTCAAGGAGTTGACCGTCCTCACCGACGGCGATCCTCTGCTCGGAGGAAACGTGCGAGGCCTCACCAACATCTGCCGCGATCAGGACGGCGAGCTTCTGCTTCTCTATTCAGCGAGCTCTAACAACCCCGCCGGGAAAATCTACACTCTCGAATCCTCCGCCCCCAATCCGGAACCGCCCGCCCTGCTCTCTCAAACCGGAGCCTTCGCCGACCTGCCATCTCTCACCCCGGCTCCCTTCCTCCTCCCCTACTCCGTCAACAGCCCCCTCTGGTCCGACCGTGCGCTCAAGACCCGCTGGATCGCCCTGCCCAATGACGGGCTCCACGACAGTCCCGCCGAGCAGATCTCCTATCGTCAGAACGACAACTGGATATTCCCCGCCGGCACCGTCCTGGTGAAACACTTCGAGCTCCCCGTTGATGAACGCGATCCCTCGCTCACCACCCGGCTCGAAACGCGCTTTATCGTATGCCTTTCCGATGGCGGAAAGTATGGCGTGACCTACCGCTGGCGCCCCGACGGCTCGGATGCCGATCTCATTTCGAACCGCGAGACCGCCGACTACCAGATCACCCAGAC
>DMYM01000411.1 GCA_003483645.1 Verrucomicrobiales bacterium | reverse complement strand
AGGGAAGGGAGCGCTTCCCGATTTTCGCACCAGTTCCGGGCCGGTGGCGGCGGGGGACTTTGACCGGGACGGCGATCTTGATCTCTTCGTTGGAGGGCGGGTTGTGCCGGGGAACTTTCCCCTCGCTCCGCCGAGTCGCCTGCTCATCAACACGGACGGGACATTCGTGCCGGCCGGCCCCGAGCAGTTCCCCGGGGCGGACGAGGTCGGGATGGTGACCGGGGCCCTCTGGTCGGATGTTGACGATGATGGCTGGAGTGACCTTCTGCTTACTGTTGAGTGGGGACCGGTGCGCTATTTCCGGAACGAAGAGGGAGCCCTCGTCGATCGAACCGCGGAGTCCCAGCTCGCCGACCGGCTGGGCTGGTGGAACGGGATTGCGGGTGGAGACATCGACGGTGATGGAGATCTCGACTACCTTGTCACCAACAACGGCCTGAACTCAAAATACAAGGCGAGCCCGGAATTCCCTGAGTTGATCTACTACGGCGATCTCGACGGAAGTGGGAAGTCCCACATCGTGGAGGCCAAGTATGATGCGGAAGGCCGCCTTCTTCCCCGGCGGGGTTTCAGTTGTTCGCGCGACGCGATGCCCTTTCTTGATGCGAAACTAGAGACCTTCCACAACTTTGCCAGTGCGGTTCTGGACGACCTCTATAGTGATCTCCGGCTGTCAAAGTCCCTGCGACGGGAGGCAAATGTCCTTGAGAGTGGAATCCTGGTCAACGACGGCAGTGCCGTCTTCACGTGGCGTTCCCTGCCGCGTATCGCACAGATTGCACCGTCCTACGGGGTGGTGCTGGAGGATCTCGATGGAGACGGGGACCTTGACGCCGTCCTGGCACAGAATTCCTTCAGCCCCCAACGTGAGACCGGGCGGATGGACGGCGGCCTGGGCCAGGTCCTGCTCAATGACGGAGGGGGGCAGTTTACTCCTGTTGCACCTGTTGCCAGTGGAGTCGAGGTTCCCGGGGCCGGGAAGAGCCTTTCGGTGGTGGATCTCAATACGGACGGGCGTCTGGATCTTGTCTTCGGAATCAATGGGGAGCCCGTGATGACCTTCCTTCGTGGTGGCGGTAAGCTGCCGCTGAGGTTGCGCCTGGTGGGAACCAAGGGCAACCCGCAAGCGGTTGGTGCAAGGGTCCGGCTGGGCCATCAATTGCGGGAGCAACAGGTTGGGGGGGGATATTCCACCCGCTCGGGAGGCCTCCTGTGCTTCGCACGGCCCGGAAGGGATGTGGAGCTTTCGATCCGCTGGCCGGACGGGAGCGAGTCGACTCACCAAGTCAGGGCAGATACGGACAACATTGTGACCATAGCCCAATCACGGTGATCTCATCATGCCGGGAAGGATTTGTGCTGGTGCCAGCAGCAGAATCCGCAGTGGTTGCCGTAGTGGAAGGGGAGGCGTGCGGGGATCCGGCCAAGGGGAGGAGCAGAGCCGGAGTCCTGGCGGCGGTGGGGGTGTCCCGATGGCCAGGGGTGGCGGAACCGGGAGGGTGACCCTGCCTGATTGTGATACCACTCGCGCCGGGTGCCGCATTGCTTTCTGCGACTGCTACAGCGAACTCACGCCAAGTGGAATGTCGGTCTGGAAGCCTTATTAAGTCTTGTCCGCAGGATTATATTTTTGTATTTCTAGAAATATGGAAATAAATGAAGCGGTGCAGGTCCTGACCGCCCTTGCGCATCCGTCCCGGCTGGAGGTCTTCCGTTTGCTGGTGTCCCTGGGGCGGCTCTGTGCGGGGGAGCTGGCGGAGCGGCTGAAACTACCCAAGCCGACGCTCTCGTTCCATCTCAAGGAGCTCAGCCGGTCGGGTTTGATCGAGGCGGAGCGGGAGGGCCGGGTGATATTCTATGGAGTGCGCGTTTCCGGCTTTCGCGAACTGATGGATTTCCTGACGGAGGATTGCTGCCAGGGCCGGCCGGAACTCTGTCTTCCGAATTCGAGGCGTCTCGGCAAGGCCGAGTCCTGTTGCTGAAGCAAACATGAACACGGAGCAACGATGAGCATACGGGTGGGAATCAACGGCTTCGGGCGGATGGGTCGCCTGGGTTTCAGGGCAGGCTGGGACGACGAGGACATCGAAATTGTCCATGTCAACGAACTCAAGGGCGGCTGCAAGTTGGCGGCGCACCTTCTGGAGTACGATACGGTACACGGACGCTGGGATCGTGGCATCGAGGCGGAGGAGGATCGGTTCGTGGTGGAGGGGAAGGAAGTCAGTTTCAGCGAGAAGCCGACCCCGGGCGAAGTGGACTGGGCGGGCATGGGGATTGACCTGGTGGTGGAAAGTTCAGGAGCCTTTCGCAGCAGGGAGGTGCTGCAGCCTTATTTCGATGGTGGCGTGCGCAAGGTGGTGGTGGCGGCCCCGGTCAAGGAGGCGCTCAATATTGTGATGGGCTGCAACGACCGGCTCTACGATCCGGCCCGGCACGACCTGGTGACCGCGGCCTCGTGCACGACAAACTGCCTTGCTCCCGTGGTGAAGGTGATCCAGGAGAAGATTGGAATCGTGCACGGCCTGATCACCACCCTGCACGATGTGACCAACACCCAGGTGGTGGTGGATGCACCCCACAAGGATTTCCGGCGGGCGCGCTCGGCGCTCAATTCCCTCATCCCCACCACCACGGGATCGGCCACCGCGATCACGATGATCTACCCCGAGCTGGAAGGGAAACTGAACGGTCTGGCGGTGCGCCTGCCGCTCCTCAATGCCAGCCTGACGGACTGCGTCTTCGAACTCGCACGGGAGACCAGTGCACAGGAAGTGAACGGTTTCCTGAGGGAGGCTTCCGAGGGGGAACTGAAGGGAATTCTCGGGTTTGAAGAGAAGCCCCTGGTCTCCGCGGATTTCGTCAATGATGTCCGTTCCGGAATTGTGGATGGACCGGCCACCATGGTGAACGATGGAACCCAATTGAAGGTGCTGGTGTGGTACGACAACGAGCTTGGTTATGCGTGCCGCCTCATGGAGCTGGCCGCCAGGGTGGCGCGTTCGTTGTCGTAGCGTGGGACCAGCACATTTCGAACACGCTACGGGAGGATGGATATACGCAATTACACGATCGTCACGGCGTCCTATTGGGGATTCACCCTGACCGATGGCGCGTTGCGCATGCTGGTCCTGCTGCACTTTCATGCCCTGGGTTACTCGCCGGTCCAGTTGGCCTTCCTGTTCCTGCTCTATGAATTCTGTGGACTGGTGACCAATCTCCTGGGCGGCTGGATCGGGTCGAGGGTGGGGTTGAAGGTGACTCTCTTTGCCGGGCTGGGGACGCAGATCGTGGCCCTGGTGGCCCTTTCGCTGGTGCAGCAGCACTGGGTGGTGCTTTTTTCGGTGGGCTACGTGATGGCGGCCCAGGCGCTCTCCGGGGTGGCGAAGGACTTGACCAAGATGAGCGCGAAGAGTGCGGTCAAGTTGCTTGTCCCCGAGGGAGATGGAGAGGCAACAGCGGGGCGGGCCCTCTTCAAGTGGGTGGCCATCCTGACCGGCTCGAAGAACGTCCTGAAAGGGGTGGGCTTCCTTGCCGGGGGTGTTCTCCTGGGGTGGCTGGGGTTCGTGATGGCCCTTTGGGTGATGGCGGGTGGACTCCTCCTGTTGCTGGTGGGCGGGATGGT
>DMYM01000482.1 GCA_003483645.1 Verrucomicrobiales bacterium | reverse complement strand
GAGTAGACGTCGTGTTCCTCGTGAGTGGCGAAGATCTCGAGCCTGCTACCCTCGGGAATAGTGACGCCCGGCAGGGTGTCGGTGCTCACCAGTCCGGGATTGAAGGGCCTCCCGTCCCGGGTGGCGCCGGGAAAGTTTGGATCGGATTTTCCGGCGAAGAGGATGTGGTCGACCAGGATGTAGTCGCCCTCCCTGGCCGCGGCATCAACCAGGCGCAAGCGGACCTGCTGTCCCTTCAGGTCGCTCACCTCCCAGGTGCGGGGTCGCAGGATGCTGTCGTTCTGGCCAGTGGCCTCCCGCATGATCTGGTCACCGATGAGAAGCTGGATGGATGTCAGGCCCTTCTTGCTCCCACCTCCTATGAGGAAGCTGATGTGGGGGTGTTCGATGGCAAAGGGGGGCGAGGTGAGGGAGCCCATCCCGGCAGCTCCTTCGGCGAAGGAACTGGCGAAGGATTCACCGGCGTAGCCCCGGACCTTGTCAGGCTGAGTCCCGTGTCCGCCAGTGGCAGGAGCCTTTCCAAAGGCCTTCCCGGTCTCCTGCCAGGTCCCGAACCCGTCACCCTCAAAGGGTTCAAAGACCCTGTCAGCTGCCTGGAGGTGAAGGGCAAGGGTAGATGCGACGAGGGCACAGCGAAGAATCGTCATCGACGTCCTGACAGTAACAGTTCGTTGGGAAATCGCAAAGTGTGGGAACCGATTTTATGGAGGGAGGAATGCGCGATCTCCGATTATAGTGGATGAGGTCTGATTGTCGCGGGAGTATCAGGCGAGCATGGATTGCAGCTTGTCCTCCGAAATGACAACCACACCAAGCGAGGTGGCCTTGTCCCGCTTTGATCCTCCGCCCTCGCCGGCGAGAAGGTAGTTGGTGTTTCTGGAAATGGATCCGGTCACCTTGCCCCCTTTCTGCTCGATGAGGGTTCTGTAGTCGCTGCGTGCCATAGAGAGGGTGCCGGTGATGACGAAGGTCTTGCCTGCCAGGGGATTGTTGCCGGAGGCAGCTCCCTCGACAGGCCTGGGGGCGAAGTTATCGGAGCGGGGGTTGAGTTCGAGTTGGCGGAAGCGCTCCATGAATCGCCGGCCGTGTTCGGACTCGAAAAAGGAGAGAAGGTTGCGGGAGGCCACGGCCCCAATGTCCGGGGAGATCTCGAATTCAGCGATTCCAGTTTGAGATTCCCTGATTTCGGTCTTGAGCTCGTCCTGTCTTTTGCGGCGGGCCTCTTTCTCCTGCTGATCGGCAGGAGGATTGTCCTTGTTTTGCGGTGAGATCTCCTTTCGTTCAGCCTCCAGGTCGGCAATGCGGCAAATGGTCCGGAGGAGGTTGCTGGAAGCGATCTCCGGAAGGGTTTCGTGAAGACGGCTTAGTTCCTTGGAGGCGGACTCTCCGATCTGGGGGATGCCGATGGCGAAAATCCAGCGGGAAAGCGGTTGGCTGGTGGGGGCAGTCCTGATCGAGTCGATTAGCAGATGCGCTTTTTTCTCTCCAAAGCGCCGGGGTTTGGAGGTCTCACCGGTCTGCAATCTGGCGGGATCGAGGAGAAGATTGGCGAGTTTTTCGACTTCGAGGAAGAAGAGATCGAGGGGAGAAACGGCCAGGCCGGATTCCACCAGTTTGATGGCCACCGATTCCCCCAGACCTTCGAGATCAAGAGCCTTGCGCTGGGAGAAGTGAACAAGGGCGGCGACTGCCTGTTTCGGGCAAAGTGGGTTTTCGCACCACCATGTTACGACCGGGCGTTCTTTGCTTTCCGTGTTTTCACGTCGTGTGATGGGGGCAGCGCAGGTCGGGCATTTTCCTTCCAGGTGTTCGTGCATGGAGAAGGGAGTGGCGCCAGCGGGGCGCTTCTCGGTGATCACTTTGAGAACCTCGGGGATGATCTCACCGGATTTGTGAGTCAGCACGGTGTCCCCGATGCGGATGTCGCGCTCGTGAATGAATGATTCGTTGTGAAGGGTGGCCCGGGAGACAGTGGTGCCGGAGAGTCCGACAGGTTCCAGTTCGGCGACCGGGGTGAGGATTCCACTCCGTCCAACCTGCACGGTGATACCGTGGAGTCGGGTGGGTTTTTGTTCGGGAGGATACTTGAAGGCCACCGCCCACCGGGGGGCGCGTGAGGTGGCCCCAAGGGCAGCCCGGTCCGGGAAGGAGGCGACCTTGATGACGGCCCCGTCAGTCGCATAGGGCAACTGGTGCCTTCTCTTGTCGAGTGCGTGGATGGCGGCCAGGATGTCGTCCAGTTTGTCGGCGACCCACAGGGGTTCGTTGCACGGGATGCCACAGGTTGCGAGCAGGGAACGGAAGGCTTGCTCATCGGGGAGTTCGACACCCTCAAGTGAGCCAAGTCCGTGAGCTATGAAGGCGAGCGGGCGCCTGGCCACGGCGCGGGAATCGAGCTGCTTGAGAGTGCCTGCGGTCGCGTTGCGGGGATTGGCGAAGGTGGCCAGACCTTCTTCCTCGCGTTCTTCGTTGAGCCGGGCAAAGGCTTCCCCAGGCATGAAGACCTCGCCCCGCACTTGGAGGAGGGCCGGGGCTGACTGGGCGAGGGTGAGCGGCAGAGTCGGGATGGTGCGCAGGTTGGCGGTGATGTCATCCCCGGTCACTCCGTCCCCACGGGTGGCCCCGTGGTCGAGAGAGCCATTGCGGTAGATCAGGGAGGCCGCTACCCCATCGATCTTGGGTTCGATGGTGACGGGGACGCTCCCGGTCCCGAGGTTCTTCTGGAGTCGCCGGTAGAAGTCGGTCACTTCCTCCTCGGAGAAGACGTCATCGATGGAGAGCATGGGCACGGGGTGCCGGACCTGCTCGAAACCCTCAAGGGGTGCTCCACCTACCCGGCGGGTCGGCGAGTTGGGATCGTCCAGTTCCGGGTGCTGGCCTTCCAGGTCCTCCAGTTCGCGGAAAAGCTTGTCATAATCCGCATCGGAGATCTCAGGCTGGGCCTCGACATAGTAGAGCCGGTTGTGGTGCTCAAGAAGGGAGCGAAGCTCGTTGATCCGTTCAGCGGGAGACATTGATCTTGGCGGAAGAGTAGGAAATCATCCATGGGAGGGGGAACTCCAAAGACCACTCAGGACAGATCTTTCGGGGACGGTGGATCCGGGACCGGCCGGCCCACGAGTCGGTGGAAGCGTTTGAAGACCAGCGCACCGGTGAGAGCCCCCGCGACATCAGCCAGCCAGTCGCCGAAGTCATTGCCGGAGCGTTCCGGAATCCACGACTGGTGAAATTCATCCAGGGCGCCCACCGTGGCGAGCACAATCACCACCGTGATCACCAGGCGTCGCCAGGAAAGGCCGGTTCGATTGCGGCGGGACAGGTAGAGGGCAGCGGAAAGCAGTCCTGCTCCGCCAAAAAAGTAGCCAAAGTGCAGGATTTTATCGAGGCCGGGAAGATCTGGTCCTCCATGCGTGGGGATCGGACCGTCGGAAAGCAGCCAGAGAACGATCCCCCAGAGCAGGAAGATGCTGGACCAGAAGGTGCTCCCGGAGCAGCAGGCAGGCAGGCGGGGCATCAGCGCTCGCTATCGCGCTGTTCGTCCTCCAGGCGCTCGGCCAGCCACTGTTTCATCATGGACTGGTAATTGAGGAATCGTTCCCGGGCGATGCGTTTGATGCGGGAAAGCATACGGGGGTCGAAGCGCAGGGTGATGGTGGTCGACTCACGGCTGTCGGGCACGTGCTCGGAGGCCTTCATGAGGGCCGGAGAGAGTTCATGCCCCATCCAGAATCCGGCTTCCTCGCCCTCAGTCGGGAAGTCGGGGATCTCGCTCCAGCTGGAAATCGATTTAATGCTCACTTGTATTGGGCGTATTTTCGGTCGTAGTACTTGCGTTCGCCTTCGGTGAGGTTGCGGACCGCCACAACGCGGACATTTTTGCCGTCCGACCAGAAACAGAGGAAGAGGTAGCGGTCGACGATCGTTCGCCCGAGGGCGTAGTAGCGTGTCTCTCCATCCCTGCGATCCTGGTCGGGCAGGAACCGGATCGCAAAGGGGTCTTCAAGCGCCTCTTCGATCTCGCGAGGTCTGATGTCCTTCAGATCGAAGTGAACGTCCAGCAGGTCAAGTTCCATGAAGACACGAAATGGTAGGCAATTTGGGTTGGTTCCACAATGAAATAAGAAGGGAGAGGGGAAGGACAACCGGGACGGCAGTGGTAGATGCGTGAATGATGGGGGGCTTGAAACGCTTCTCCTCAGGGGGTTCCTTCACCCGGGAAAAACTTATTCAGCTGGCGAGGAGAGGGAAGGGGAGAGCGGATCCCAGTCCAGTCCGGCCGGCCAGTTACAGAAAATCAGGGCAACGTAGATCAGCTTGCACAGGTGGTGGAGGGTCTGGTCCAGCGCGAAGGAGATCCAACCCTCCGATTTGGCGTAGTCTATCAGGAAGTGAAGAACGAGTTCCGCGAAAGCGAGGACTGCCAGACCGGTGACGAGCCAGACACCTCCGGCATGGATGAGGGCGTGGGCGAAGAGGGCGTTCCACCAGAGCCCGCGGGGGGCACCCTTGGGAAAGAAGCGGGAGAGATCCGCATTCCTGTTTTTCGCCTGCGAGAGAAAGCTGCCTTGGAGGGCAAAGTCTCCAATCGCGTGGGTGACGAGCAGTGCGAAGAAGACGAAGACGGCTCCCCACGGGTTGGAAACGACCTGGGAGGTGTCCAGCATCACGGGAGGTGGTTCCTTAGTGGAAGAATTCTTGGAGGGCGCTCTGGAGTTCGGTATTTGAGAGCTTCTGGTTCATATTACGGAGGCGTTTGGACATCTCCGAGAGAAGGCCGATCATGAGGCGGCCCGCTGCTTCGGGATAGGCGTTGAGAAAGTCATCAAGGTCGTTGCGGCGGGCCTTCCAGACCTGACTGAAGCTCTTGGCCACCACGGAGGCGCTGGCCTTGGAGGGATCGAAGAGATTGACTTCTCCGATTGACTCGCCGGGTTCCACGCGGGCAAGGAGAACAAGTTTGTCATCCTTGGTGGTCACTACGTGAAGAAGGCCCGAAATGAGAAAGAGGAGGCTGTTCTGGTCGGCCCCTTCATCGATAAGGGTGTCTCCCTCCTGCATCGGGAGAAACTCCCCATAGTCGCTGAGGAGCCGTCGGTCCTCTTCTTCCATGGCGGAGACGATTCCCAGGGCGGGGAGTTCAGGACGATCAAAATGAGTGCTCATTGGCTGGGTTGGAGATTCTTCCGCAGGGAATGCGTGGTGGAAAGCGGAATCGGTGTCTGATACCTGCGATTGGCCAGTCGCCTGCTGCTACGGTCTCCCGGTGTCA
>DMYM01000069.1 GCA_003483645.1 Verrucomicrobiales bacterium | reverse complement strand
CCTCCCGAGCTGTTTCTTGAGAATCTCCACATCTACGAGAGCCTTCATCTGAGCGGCCCTGGAGCTGCGCAGTTCATCACGCACCTCCACTGCCCCTTGGGCCTCGGCGGTCAATTCCGTGACCCGGGCCTCCTCCTCCTTCCGGGTGCGGGCTGCTTCCATGATTGTCTTCTCGCGGGCAATGAGAGCCATCTCCATTTCAGCCCCCAGCCGCTCCTCCCTCGCCTTCGACTCCGCAAGCTGCTCCTTCAGGTTGGCGCGCTCAATGGGGTCCTGGAGCTCCTGACGCACAAGGGCGATATCGTCCTTCATGGTGCGGAACTCCTGCCTCACTTTTGCCATCTCGGCACGAAAGTCGCGGATCTCCGCGGGGAGCCTTGCCCCGTCATTGGCCTGTGCCTCAAACGCGGCGGCCTGCGCCTTCCAGTCGGCCGCTTCCCGGCGCGCCTTCTCCATCTCCTCCCGAAACACCTTCATCTCTTTCAGCATCTCCTGATTTGCCATGGCAAGGGCACCTACCTCCCCCCGCGCCTGGTCGCGTTGCTCCGCCATGGTCTCCACCGCACGCTGGGCCGCCATCAGGTTGGCGGCAATCCCTTCCAGATCCTGGCGCAGGGTCTGCACCCGTGCATCTTCGTCCTGAACCACCGCGATGGGGACAACCCCGGGATCCGGAGCAAGTTCCACCAGGGGCGGATCGACCGCGACCGCGACAAGCGGGATGGGCACTTCAGTCTCAACAGACTCGACGACAATATCCGGTTGAACAAGGGACACCAATGCTGGGGCAAGAAGCAGACTCTTCATGACGATGGAACAGGAGCAGGGGTTGCTATCCCATGATTTACCGCCAACCGCCACGGCTGCAAAGAATTTAATAAGGTAATCTTAACTAATTTGATCCATCAGACCGGCTTTCTTTCGTTTTTAGCCATCTGCCCCGGGCCTCTTCACCCTGCAAAGTGATCCCAACCACCGGACAGATCGGACTCTCCTTCAGCTGTTAGAGAACCGATGAGACTCAGGGGAAGCCTGGGAAACTGTTTCCGCCATGCGCTCTCAAGTCGTTTTGCACTACGGGCCGGTACCGCCAGCAGGAGTTCATAATCCTCCCCGTCACACAGCGCTTCTTCCACCGTGATCCCACGTGACCTGGGCACCGAGTCTTTCTCTAACAGAAATCCGCAACCGCTGGTGGAAGCCAGGCGGGGAAGATCGCGCGCCAGTCCGTCGGAGAGGTCCATCATGGCATGCAGGGGACAATTCCGGACCAGCCAATTCGCTTCTACCAGACGCGGCGTAAATGTCAGATGACGGCCCCGCAGTGACCCTCCCAGTCGTCCTGTCACGAACAGCACATCACCGGGACGGCCCCCACTCCGGAGCACCACCTGTGACCTTTTTGCCGTTCCCGTACCGGCCACTGAGATCATGGAGGGGGCGCCGGCCGGGACCGAGGAGGTCTCCCCTCCCACGATGGAGCAGTCAAAGGCGCGGGCACACTTGTTCATCCCCCGGTAGAGCTGCTCAACCCAGCGCATTTCGCAACTGCCGGGTAGCGCCAACGTCACAAGGAGATGGCGCGGCCACCCCCCCATGGCCGCGAAGTCACTGAGGGTGCGCGCAATCGCCTTCCAGCCCACCTTTCCCGGAGCAGCCTCCTCCAGGAAGTGCACCCCGCCTACCAGGCAGTCGGTTTTCAGGAGTTCGACCTCTCCCCGGCCCCCCCCTTCCACCACCGCACAGTCGTCCCCGGGCCCGATAAGGATCCCGGGCCCAGCCTCCAGGAGGGTGGTGAGACGGGCCACCACGGCCTCTTCACCAAAGGAGGACAAGTCCGGCATTCTTTTCGAGCTCCTCGAGAAGCTCCGGGTTGAACTTGAGGATGAACTGGATCACGACAGTGGCGGCATTGAAGCAGAAGTGGATGGCAATGGGAGCCCAGAGGGAGCCGGTGTACTCGTAGGCCAGGGCCAGGACTATCCCCAGGATGGTCAGGGGCAGCAGAGCGAGGAGGTTTCCGTGCACCGCCCCGAAGAGAAGCCCCGAGAAGATCACCGCAAACGGGATGTTGGTGAAGCGCTTCACTGCCGCATAAATATAACCGCGAAAGACCACTTCCTCGGCAAGCGGGGCTCCCACGCAGGCCACCACGGCCACCAGCCCGAGGACAAGCGGGTCCCAGCTTTTCCCCAGGAGTTTGACGGTCTCCTGCTCCCCGTCGCCCTCGACAAAACTACTGATCCACTCGTTGTAACCCGTCCCGTCCAGAAAAACCATGAAGGCCCACATCACGAGGACGACCCCGGGAGCAAAGACAACCTGCCACCACGTCCGTTGCCAGCGCAGCCCGAAGGCCTCCACCAGATTCACCCGGCGAAAGAGGAGGGCCACCACCAGCAGGATCTGCAGCCCCTGCAGGAACAAGCCGAAAAGCAACCCAACCGAAAGGCCCTCCATTTCGCCGAGCTCCCCGGTTTCCTCCCCCCTGCTTGAGAGCCACCAGGTCCCCGCATAGAAGCCAAAGAACAGGGAAATCCCCAGTAGGTCGACGAGAGCAAATCCTCGAATGGGAACGCGTCCCCGGGGGAGGGGCGGGATCCTCCCCGGCCCCTCGTGGCGCAGGGCATAACTGGGCACCGCCCAGAGGAAGAACATCCCGGCACAGAGAGCGAGAACCGTGTCGATAACTTGAACCTCGATGGTCATGAATCGCGTTGAGCGGAGCCTACGCAGGCGATGACGCCTTGGCCAGCGAGGGTGCGCGGAATCTAATCAACCTCCCGATTCTTCGGGGGAGGCAAAGGGTCCCCGGATCCCCCGCAACCAGAATTTGATGGGCGGGGACAAGGATCCGCGCAGAATACTCCCCTTCCTGAAGCGTCCCCCTCTTCTGCTCGCGGGAGCCCCCATCATCATTCAGCAGGTTGCCCGAAGGGCGGAGGACCGCCCTGGGACGGTTCCTGATTGCGCATGAAGTCCGCCACCTGGGCAAAGAAGGCCTCCAGTTCGACGCGCACCTCCGGTGCCACCTCACATTCTCTCATGGCCTCCCCCATGATCTGAAGCCAGCGGTCCCGCTCCGCCATCCCGATCCGGAAGGGCCCGTGACGCACGCGGAGGCGGGGGTGACCCCGCTGGTCCGGGTAGCGGGAGTCCCCGCCCAGCCGGAAGCACAAAAAGAGATAGAGACGTTCCTCCGCCCCCACTAGATCCTGGGCCGGATACATCGGCCCCAGCAAGTCGTCCCCGGGGATCCGGCGATAGAAGGCCGCGACCAGCCGGCGCAAGCCCTCATCCCCCATTTCCCTCCAGATCGCGGCTTCATCCATACCTCGGAAAGGGGGCACTGATGGCTTTTCTTTTCAAGAATTCAGGCACATCTTCTTTACGAAAAGCGTTCTGCCCAGCGCTTTTTCACATTTCCACGCACGATGTCCTTCCCCCCACAGTTCGAGGCTCCCAACCCCGAGGAGCTTCACGAACTCCTTCCCTCCTACGATGTCCTGGCCTTCATCGCAAAGGGGGGAATGGGGGCAGTCTACAAGGCGCACCAAAAGTCCCTGGAACGCAATGTGGCGATCAAGATTCTCCCCCGCGAGTTTGGTGAAGACATGGAGTTTCGCAAACGGTTCGAGGATGAGGCCAAGGCGATGGCCAAGCTGAACCACCCTAACCTCATCAGCGTCTACAACTTCGGTGAAGTCGACCACATGCTCTACATCGTGATGGAGTTCGTAGACGGCAAGTCACTCCACCACTCCGCCCACGGCAAGGCCATCGAGCAGAAGGAAGTAGCCCGCCTCGTGAACGGGATCTGTGACGGGCTCGCACACGCACATGACGCGGGCATCCTGCATCGCGACATCAAGCCCG
>DMYM01000421.1:1961-3412 GCA_003483645.1 Verrucomicrobiales bacterium | reverse complement strand
ACGGGAACGCGGTTCGTAGATTCCTCCGGTACAGATGAGATCGATACCTTCGCGATCGGCGAGGGCAGAGATCACATTGTGTGCGTTGGTCAGAACGGTGAGGTGGAAATTGGGCAGATGCTCAACGAGGGTGAGGGCGGTGGAGGAGGCGTCGATGAAGATTGTGTCGTTCGGCTCGATGCGCTCCGCGGCAAGGCGGGCGATGGCGGTCTTGGCCTCCCGGTTGACCTGCTTCCGTTCTGTGAGGGCGAGTTCGACGCGGCTCTGGTTTGGTCTCACTGCGCCGCCGTGGATGCGGAGGAGTTCACCGCGTTTCTCTAAATTCTCGAGATCCTTGCGAACCGTTTCGTCTGTCACTTCGAGGATGGAGGCGAGTTCGATGGTCCGTACCGACTCGGAGACAGCAAGATGGGACAGTATAATGTTCTGACGTTCAACAGGTAACATGGCATTTAGTGCTGTGAATAACGTTTGGATAAATCTTGATATTGTTGGGAATATCTTCGAAAAGGGTTGACTAGTCAAGCCAAGGCAAAGATAAAGCAGGAGAATTCAAGGGAAATGCCGATAAATTCCAATATTCCCCGGGCGGTGGTGGAGAATCTCGTCCGGAATCAGGTTTACGCCAAGCTGAGTCTGCCCCTGCCTCCCACTGCGCAGGCGCCCAATGGTCTCGTGGTCAATGTCAGCGCGCGGCATTGCCATCTCTGTCCCCAGGCGGTGGAGCAGCTCTTTGGGCGGGACTACGGGCTTACAGCGATGAAGGAGCTCTACCAGACTGGTGCTTATGCCGCGAAGGAGACAGTGACGCTGGTGGGACCGCGTAGCCGGGTCATTTCAAATCTGCGTATCCTGGGGCCCTGCCGCGACTTTAACCAGGTTGAATTGGCCTACACCGATGCCATCGCTCTGGGATTCCAGGCGCCGCTTCGTCTTTCGGGTGATATTGAGGGAACCCCGGGCTGCATGCTGATGGGGCCGAAGGGGTTCTTCGAGATGCCCCAGGGAGTGATTCGTGCGGCACCGCATGTGCACATGGATCCTGTCGATGCATCCTACTATGGAGCGCAGCACAAGGATGTCATGAAGATGAAGGTTCACGGCGATTGCCCGGTGACCTTTGACAACATCGTGGTGCGGGTGGACGAGAGCTTCAAACTGGAAGTGCACATTGACACCGACGAGGGGAATGCCTGTGGGTTGAAGCCGGACACGTATTGCGAACTGGTCAAGCGGACAGCGAAATAAAGGACTCTAACAAAAAAAGACAAGAAGATGAGACAAGCTCTGGGATTAATTGAAACGAAAGGCTACGTGGCGAATGTGGAGGCTGCTGACGCAATGGCCAAAGCAGCTGATGTGGGCCTTGTGAAGCAGGTGCAGATCGGAGGGGGGTTCCTCACCACCCTGGTCCGGGGAGATGTGGGAAGCGTCAAAGCTGCGGTGGATGC
>DMYM01000421.1:0-1576 GCA_003483645.1 Verrucomicrobiales bacterium | reverse complement strand
CGGCCTCACGCGGATCTCCTGAAACGCTTTAATCTGGAGTAGCAGGAAAAACTTCAACCATTAAGGAATGATGTCGAAACAAGCAGTAGGAATCATCGAAACGCGGGGACTGGTCTCCCTGCTGGAGGCGTCGGACGCCGCTCTCAAGGCGGCCGACATTACGATGCTGGGTTGGTCCAAGATAGGATCCGGCATTGTGACCGGATTTTATTCAGGAGACGTGGCTGCAGTGAAGGCTGGTGTCGACGCCGGAGTCGAAGCGGCTTCCCAGGTAGGGGAAGTTACCGCGATTCAGGTGATCCCCCGTCCCCACGAAGATCTCGCGGATCTGGTCGAGATGTAACCCTGAAGCTTACTTCCATTGTGAAGATTCTCGCGGCCAACCTGGGGTCCACCTCCTTTAAATTCCGTCTCTTTGAGATGGGAGAGGGAGAGGAATGCCAGTTGGCAGAGGGCGGCTATGAACGCGTGACCGACTACGGGGAAGTGATCCGGGATGCTCTCGAGGGTCTCGAGCGGAAGGGAGTAGCGGCGCAGAAGGACATTGCGGCAGTGGGCTTCAAAACGGTCCTGGGTCGCAACTTGAGCGGTTGCGTGGAGGCCGGTGATGAGGTGCTGACGGCCCTGGAGGGTTTCTCCGACGTGGCTCCTGCTCACAATCCAGCTTACGCCGCGGGGATCCGCCAGTTCAGAAAGATCCTGCCCGGAGCGCGTCGGGTGGCGCTCTTTGAAACGGCTTTCTACCAGTGGGTGCCAGAGGCCGGGACGCGTTACGCAGTCCCGCGATCATGGCATGAAGCGGGGATCCGTCGCCACGGGTTTCACGGCGCGAGCCACAAGTACATTGCCGAGCGTTCCGCGGAATTGTTGGCGCGTGATGATGTGGCGGCGGCCGCAAGGGGGCTCTACCAGAACGGTCCTGGCCGGGTGGAGAGGCCGCTGCGCGTGATCTCCTGTCATCTGGGTGGAAGCAGTTCGGTGACCGGTATTCGCAATGGGGTGGCGGTGGGAACCAGCATGGGTTTCTCGCCCCAGAGCGGACTACCGCAGAACAACCGGGTTGGTGATCTTGATTCCGGTGCCATTCCTTATGCTGCCAGGATTCTCGGGTTGAGCATGGCAGAGGTGGAACAGCAGTTGACCAGAGAGAGTGGTCTGCTCGGTGTCTCGGGGGTCGGTAGCGACATGCGTGATGTGCGAGCGGCGGCCCTGGAGGGAGATGCGGATGCGCAACTGGCGGTGGATCTTTTTGTGCACGAGATCAGGCGCTGGGCGTCGTCATTTCTCTTCGAACTCGGCGGCCTGGAGGGGTTGGTTTTCACTGCGGGGATCGGAGAGAACAACCCATGGCTGCGGAAGGAGGTGTGCACGGGTCTGGAGGAGTTCGGGATCGTTCTTGATCCGGTGCGGAACGAAAGCCTGAGGGGGGAAGAGGGAGAGATCAGCGGAGTCGATGCGAAAGTGAAGATTTATGTGGTTCCGGCCAATGAGGAACTGGTGCTGGCGCGCGAGGTATACCGGAAGGTTTCAGCTTTAAATTAATCAACGAACAAAAGAACCATGTCAAAACAAGCAA
>DMYM01000075.1:1179-4541 GCA_003483645.1 Verrucomicrobiales bacterium | reverse complement strand
CCGCCAATGCCTACCTTGCCCCGGTCATGGATCGTTTTGTGGCGGCAGTGGAATCGCGCCTGGGAGAGAGTTCCCTGGAGTTGCTGACCAGTGCCGGATTTCTCAAGAGAGCGGAAGACTACCGCCCGGTCGACAGCCTCCTGAGTGGACCGGCCGGGGGAGTGGTGGGCGCCCTCTCGGCGTCCCGGGCGGCCGGGCATGAGCGCATCCTCGCTTTCGACATGGGAGGGACCAGCACGGATGTGGCGCGACTCGAGGGAGCGCCTTCCTTCCGCTACGAGCAGATCATCGGGCCGGTGCGGGTTGTTGCCCCGGCTGTTCGGATTGAAACAGTGGCGGCAGGAGGGGGGTCGATCTGTCGCTGGCACAACGGAGGGATGGAGGTTGGACCGGAGAGCGCCGGGGCCGATCCGGGGCCAGCCTGCTATGGACGGGGCGGCCCGCTCACCATCACCGATGTCAACCTTCTGCTCGGGTGTATGGAGACCGGCAAGGCGGGAATCCCACTGGAAGTGGGAGCCTCGCAGGACCGGCTTGAGACGTTGAAGAAGGAGATGCAGCGCGACGGGGTGGAGCTCGCACCGGATCAAGACTTGTTGGAAGGCCTCCGGGAGATCGCAGTGGAGCGCATGGCGGAGGCGATCCGAAAAGTTTCCCTGCGAGAGGGTTATGATCCGGGCGACTACCTCTTGGTGGCCTTCGGGGGAGCGGGGCCCCAGCACGCCTGTGCGGTGGCTGAAAAATTGGGAATCAATGAGATCCTGGTACCGGGTGATGCCGGTCTGCTGAGTGCCTGGGGGCTGCATCGCTCTGTGCGAGAGAGTATTGCGGAGCGACAGATTCTGCGGAAGTGCGGGGATCTTGAGGACGATTGGCCCGGTTTGCTCTGCGAACTAGCTGGTGAAGCCCGGGACGAGGTGGGAGAGACCGCGGAGGTCTCGCGCTACCTGTGTGAGCTGCGGCTCTGGGGCCAGGACTCCTCGTTGGAATTGGAACACGAGACGGCACCGACTCTGGACGAGGTCCTCGCTGCGTTTCACGCCAAGTATGAGGTGCTCTACGGCTACCGGGTCCCCCGGGATCGCGAGGTGGAGGTGGTGGCGGTGCGGGTGGTGGCAGCCGGGCCGCTCGAGGAGCTGGCAATCGAAGAGTTTGCGGAACCGGACGAGGTAGCGAAGAAGCGAGGAATACGACAGGATTCCTTTCGCACCTGCGTCGTTGAGCCGGGCTGGCGATTCACGCAAGGCTCACGGGGGAGTTTGAAGCTGGTTCGCGTGGCCGGCCCGCGGCGGTCGACGGGATGGGCTCCCGAGGTGGAAGCTGAACTGTTTCGTTGCCGGTTCGAGAGCGTGGTCGAGGAAATGGGAGAACTCCTGCGACGTTCCGCGATCTCCACCAATGTGAAGGAGCGCCTCGATTATTCCTGTGCCCTGCTGGACGGGGAGGGGCGCCTGGTCGTCAATGCGCCTCACATCCCGGTGCATCTCGGGGCGCTGGGTGAGTGCGTGCGGGAGGTGAGCCGGGGCCATGCCTGGCAGGAGGGCGATATGGTAGCGGTGAATCATCCCGGCTTCGGCGGTTCCCATCTTCCCGATGTCACGCTCATCAGTCCGGTCTTTTCGGAGGGCGTTCTCGGCGCCTTTGTCGCCAACCGGGCCCATCACGCCGAGATCGGGGGCCGCACACCCGGCTCCATGCCGGCCGAGGCCTCTTCGCTCGGGGAAGAGGGGATTGTGATTGCGCCGGTTCTCCTGTTCGAGGGTGGCAGGGACCGCTTTGCCGAGGTGGAGGCTCTCTTCCGGGCTGCCACCTATCCCAGCCGCATGCTGTCTGACAATCTTGCTGACCTTGCCGCGCAGGCCGCTGCCAATCGCCATGGTGTGAAAGCCGTGCAGTCTCTGGTGGCGAACTCGGGTCGCGAGATGGTGATGCGTAACATGGTTCGCCTCTATGAGCGCGCCGCCGCGGTCATGGCAGACAAATTGCATGCCCTTAGGGAGTGCACATGGAGGGCCGCCGATTCCCTCGATGACGGTACGGCCATCCAGGTGAAAATCGCGAACACGACCGGTTGTCTCCGCATCGACTTCGCGGGATCGGGGCCGGTGCATCCGGGAAACCTGAACGCAACCCCATCGATCGTGCGCAGCGCGGTTCTTTACGTGCTGCGGGTCTGGGTGGCCCTCGATCTCCCGTTGAACGAAGGGCTCCTTGAGGCGGTCCAGATCGAGATTCCGCCCGGAATCCTGAATCCGGAATTCCCCGATGATCCCTCACGCTGCCCGGCCGTGGTGGGCGGCAACGTGGAAACCAGCCAGCGAGTGGTCGATGTTTTGTTAGAGGCCCTCGGCCTGCAGGCCAACAGCCAGGGGACCATGAACAATTTTCTCTTCGGTAACGAAGATTTTGGTTATTACGAGACCATCGGGGGAGGCTCCGGAGCCGGTCCGGGCTGGAACGGCCTGAGCGGAACGCACGTGCACATGAGCAACACCGCCATTACCGATCCTGAAATCCTTGAGCGTCGCTTCCCGGTGCGCTTGCGTGCCTTCTCTCTGCGGGAGGGTTCGGGAGGCGGTGGAAAGTGGAGTGGAGGACTCGGGTTGGTGCGCGAGGTCGAGTTTCTGGAGGCGATGACGGTATCCTTTCTGATGCAGCGTCGTCTACGTGGACCGGGAGGGACGGAAGGAGGAGCGGCGGGACTGCCAGGCCGACAGATCAAACTACTATGCGATGGTTCGGTCGAGGAATTGCCGGGGGTGTGCAGCTTCGAGGTGCAGTCCGGAGAACGGGTCAGGATCCTGACGCCCGGGGGTGGGGGATGGGGAGTGCCGGATTAGATGGGTTCATGCGGGCCGGTTGGAATTTGACTGACACTTAATGATCTGAAGCATAATTCTCCGTCTAATGCGCAGACTCATTCCAGTCGTTATTCTCTTCTCCGTCGCAACGCTCGCGGAAGAGGAGCGCGCAGGGCTGGATTGGTGGGCCTTTCAGCCGGTGGTGCGTCCGTTGCCGCCTTCCGTGGAAGGGCAGGAGGAGTTGGGTGCGATTGATGCCTTTGTGCGGGCGCGCCTGGTGAAGAAGGGAATGGAGCCAGCGCGCCGTGCGGAGCGGGGGACCCTGGTCAGGCGCCTGCACTTTGATCTGACTGGAATCCCGCCGACTACGCAGGAGATCGCCGCCTTTGAGGCGAACGAATCGAAGGGGGCCTACGCAACGTTGATCGACACCCTCCTGTCCTCTCCGCACTTCGGGGAACGCTGGGCCCGGCACTGGCTGGACCTGGTGCGCTACGCGGAAACCTTCGGGCACGAGTTTGATTTTGCGAATCAGGAGGTCTGGCGTTATCGCGATTATGT
>DMYM01000075.1:632-935 GCA_003483645.1 Verrucomicrobiales bacterium | reverse complement strand
GCTCGACGTGGTGCGCTATGCCGAGACCAATGGTTACGAGCGTGACGCAGTGAAGCCAAACATCTGGAAGTATCGTGACTGGGTCATCCAGGCGTTCAATGAGGATATGCCCTATGACCGGTTCGTGTGTGAACAGTTAGCGGGGGATGAGCTGATGGAGCGAACCGAGCGGTCCGTGATTGCAACCGGCATGCTGCGGGCAGGGACATGGAATGACGAACCGAATGACCCGCAGGACTACAAGTACGAGCGATTGGAGGACATGGTGGATGTGGTGAGCACGGCCTTCCTCGGAATTACCGT
>DMYM01000075.1:0-285 GCA_003483645.1 Verrucomicrobiales bacterium | reverse complement strand
TGCCACGATCACAAGTTCGACCCTATTCCCCAGCGCGACTACTATCGCATGGCGACCGCTTTCTGGCCCGGCGCGATTGAGCCGCGCGACAGTGCCTTGATGGGAGGTCCCAACGAGCAGGAACTGGGGGTAACGGCAGTGTTCGGGTGGACCGATATCCGGAAGGAACCGCCGCCGCTTCATCTGCTGGAAAAAGGAGAGATTCACAGGAAGGCTCAAGTGGTACAGCCGGGTGTGCTCTCGCTGGTGCCCGTATTGGACAAGCCGATGAAAACTCCGCAACCG
>DMYM01000095.1 GCA_003483645.1 Verrucomicrobiales bacterium | reverse complement strand
CCGGGAAGTCGACTACAACCTTCACCTTCCCGATGCGTGGCAACGACGCCACCGTGACATCGTATCCATCGCTCTGGGCTTTTCCGACCTGCGCAAAGTAGTGAAAACTGTCCTTGGCCGCGGGCAGGCGATACTCGAACCGGCTGACGCCGTCTTCCACGCCGGTCCGCTTGAGCGTTTCGGTGAGCGTCTCCTCCCCCTCACGTTCCATGATGAGGGAAAGCTCCTCCACCTCGGAGTCGGAGTACTTGACGGTGATCTTCACCTCGTCTCCTTCCAGGACCTCAATGTCCTCGGGATCGATGCTGAAGCGGACCGCCCCGGCATTTCCAAGATCACTGAAGGGCGCAACCGCCCGGACCAGGAGGCGTTGGGCCTCCCCGGGAAAGATCACGAAGACCAGGATGAAGACGGCCGCCAGTCCGGTCGCCGGCCAGAGCCAGCGCTTGGCGCGACGGGCCCGCACCTCGGTGGTGGGATCCACTCCCTTGACGTCCCCCTGCGCCTCCACCACGAGTTCCTTCAGGAGAACTTCCGAGACCCCTCCCCTGGAATCACTGGACAGTTCCAGGGCGGTGCTGACCCGCTCCTGGATTTCCGGGTGCCGGGTCTCCAGCCATCGCGCGATCTGCACCAGGGTGATGCGACTCCCGAGGGGCTTTACGAACCAGGTCCTGAACGCCCAGAGCGCTCCCGCCACGATGGATCCCAGCAGGATCCAGCTCACCACCACCGGCATCAAACCAAAGACCCGGTGAGCGGCCATGGAGAGGAGGAGCCCCCCCAGCACGACAGTTGTCACCGCGGCCAAACCTCGGAGAACCTGCATGCGACGCACCCGTCCCAAGAGGGCTTGCAGGGGCTTGATAATCTCCCGGGGAAGTTCCGTGCTCATCGGATTATAGTGGTTGAGGGGTTGAAGGCAGACGCCGAACACGTCCGCATCTCTGAGAGGTCGAATATACTACGGAAGTCCACTCCGTCTTCTAATAACCCATTCTGAAGTTAATAGCGCACAAAACAAGACCAAGAGGGCCCAATGGTCCCAGAGCCGGGTCTCCCGGAGTTCCTCGCGGGTCTCCTCTCCCGTCAAAAACAGGCCAGCCAGCTGCCCTGCCTCCTCCGGGGCGACCACGCGCCCGCCCGAGAGCTCGGCCAGGGTATCCAGCAGCGGCCGGTTCAGCGTGGTCTCGGAAAGCTCCACCGGGCTCATGGCCCCCACCACCCGGAAGGCAGTGGAAACTCCGCCCTCCCCCTCCGCTTCCAGAAGATCGCTGGCCTTCTTGCCCACCAGCTTGATCTGGTAATTCCCCGATCCGGGGAACGGTCCCGCCTGCGCCTTGTGGAGCCCCGGGGAACCCTCGATGTAACGCATCTGGACGGTGACCAGCTTCTCGCCGTCCCGCCATACCTCGGCCTTCAGGGATTCGTCCTTCACCGGGTTTTTCTCCGCATCCCAGAGCCGGGCCGTAATCTGTAACTTGTCGTCGCCGGTGTAGCTCAGGTGGTCGGTCCCGAGTCGCACCGAGGCGGTGCCCGAACGCAGGTTGGGACCCGCCCCCCAGCGCACGAGCTGACCCCAGAACCGGTGGTGATAGATATCGCCCACACCCTCCCGCAGCCGCCACGACCGGTCGGTGAGCAACATGGCCACCTTGCCATTGCCGACCTGCTGCGTAACCAGAAGAGCATTCCTGGCCTCCCGCTCCTTCCGTTGCGCCAGACGTGAGAGCGCATTGCTGAGATCATCCACGTTGTTCACCGAGACCTCCCCGTCATTTTCGCTGGAGGCCACCACCAGGATGCTGGCGCCCTCCTTCACGCCCTCCACCGGGTGTCGCCAGCGGAACTCCGGGAACTCCCCCCACAGGCGCTCGTTCTCAAGACGGCTGTCCGACTGCGCGGTGATCGGGTGATTGCGCCCTTCGGCGGTGAGGATGAGACGATAGGGAGGCTCTTTCGTTCCGAAGAAGGTCCGGCGGCTCGGGGTGTACTTAACCGGCAGGAGCTCACGCGCGATCCCCGACTCGATGGCGTGCGGCATGTGCCGGGGACCGGCGATGGCGACAAGGAAGGCGGCCCGCTCGGTCACACAGCTCTGAATGGTCTGCCAGGTGTTTTCTCCGATGGCCTCCGGCGGCACGTCCCCGATGATGATGACGTCAAACTTGCGCCATTCTTCCTCGCTCTCGGGCAACCGGGTGGCCTGGGCGTCGCCGAACTTCCGCGCGGCCGAGGCGGGAACAGGGACCACTTGCTGCCCCAGGATCGTATCCGGCTCCAGGAGAACGTATTGCAGGTGGATCGACTTGTCCCGACCATAGAAGAGGTTGCGCAGGTAGCGAAACTCCCAGCGCGGGTGGGAATCCACGATGAGCACATTGGTGCGGGCATCGGTAATAGCGGTCTCGAACTGCCAGCTGTTGTTCCTGTCAAAGAACTCCTCCCCGAGGTTCTCCAGTTCCACCGTGTAGGCGTTGATTCCGTCCTCCTCCGGAACATCGTTGAAGCGCACCTCCTCGCGGTGGTGGTCCTGGGGAATGGAGATCATCTGCTCCTGGACAATCTCGTCCCCTTTTTTCAGGAGCACCTTGGCGCGGCGTCCCCGGTATCCGTCGAACTTCAGGACGGTGGCCACCCGCAGGCGGTCCCCGAGGTAAATGGCATCAGGCGAACGCACCTCCAGAATGGCGGCGTCCCGGGGCGGCGTCTCACTTCCGATTCCCACCACCCCGATGGGGGCATCCAGGATTCCAAAGCGCCGCGCGATGTCTTCGACCCGGCCCGGACGGTTGTGCCGGCCATCGGTCACCATCACGAGGCCGGCCAGGTTGTCCGGTGGAACCTGTTCCAGCACGGTGGTCATGGCCTTGGCCAGATCCGTGGCCTGGTCCCATCCTTCCGCGGCTTCCTCGCCCTCGCTCAGGGTCTTGCGCGCCGCCCGGACAATGCGCACGCCCACCTTGCCCTTGAGTTCATCGAAGAGGCCGCTCGCATTGATGGCATCCTTCGAAATATCATAGCGCGATGCCGTCTGGCCCGGGTCAACCAGGTCCATGGAGGCCGAGTCGTCCATCACCACGATGACTTCCTGCTCCAGTTCACGGTTCACCTTCCGGCTGAAGACCGGCTGGAGAAGCATCCAGATCAGGGCGACCAGGGCCAGCAGGCGCAGGGCGGTCAGCCAATGCCCCTTGGTCCGTCCCACCGCACTCTGCTCGTAGCGGTAGAGAAAGATGATGAACTCGACCGCCACCGCCGTGATCAGCGCGATGGTCCAGAGCGGCCAGCCGGTACCCAGATGGAACACCTTGCGCAGCAACTCCATCAGTCCCCAGGCCGCCGCAAAGACGAGCGATCCACGGATCATCATCAATCCTGCACTCATCCTGCTTTCCTGAGTTCCTTCATTTTTTCCAGCATTCCCGGATCGGGTCCGGTCTTCTCTTCAAACTCCACCTTCACATCCTCCGCAGTCCGGCGCGACTTCGAGATCCATCGGGCGAGGGCCACTTCCAGCAGGAGGAGGAAGAAGGCCGCCACCGCCAGGATTCTCCACAACTCCTTCCCGAAACCCTTGCCACTGAGGACCGCCAGCACGTCGGTCACGGACTGGGCCTCCACCAGGTCGATATTCTTGCGAATGAGTTCCTTGTCTTCTTCCTCAAGCCGCTCGAGGCGGCTCTCCCGCACATCCCGCCGGACCACCAGGGGCACTTCCCCGCTCTCCAGTTCCTCGATCTCCTTGCGAAGCTGTTCCGGCACGGTCACCTTGTAGAGACCGGGAATGGCAGCCCCATCGAGTTCCAGCACCCGTCCACGCCGGCCCACCGAAAGGCTGGCCACCCGCTCCTGGCCCCGCGGATCGACCGCGGTGCTCCTGGCGATCACCTCATTCTCCCGTTCGCCGGTCAGAGGGAGTAACGCCTGGGCCGGGATGATCTCCATCTTGCTGCCACCCGGCACCTGCCAATGAAGCTTGATACTGGCGTGGGAAGACTCCTCCTGGTAGTCGAGATCGATCGGCACGGGGGTGCCCGCTTCCAGCTTGATCTCGCCGCTTTCCTTCTGGCCCGTTGACACCACTCGCATGACCGTCCGGCCGTTGATCTTGAGAGTGGCCTTGTCGTCCACCACCATGCTGAACCGGTAGCTTCCGGTCACGGGCGGCACGAGATGACCCTCCCAGCGGATCTTGAAACGGTCCCGGTTCATCCCCGGGTAGGGCTGCTGGTCCTTCCAGTCGAACTGGATGGTGGGATCGACCCGCTCAACCGCAATCCCCCGGCTCTCATCGAAGGAACGGTAATAGGTGCCCTTCAGGCCACCACCACCCGGCAGGGCCAGGGCCGGCCGCCAGGTTGCCTCCACATTGAGCTTCACCCCACCCGCCCCGGCGAGCCAGGTGACCAGTTCGTGGACAAGCGGCACGAAGGACTGCCGGGTCGTCAGGTTTCCGGTGCGAACATCGAAGCCCGACGTGGCGAGAAGAATGCGGCCCTTCCCATAGTTGCGCCCCGTAAGGAAAGGCTTCCCGTTCGTGTAACGGGCCGCCACCGCCCCCCCCTTGCGGACCTTGGTCACCTCGCGGAAGCCCGACACCCGGGCCTTGCCCAGGTCGCTGCTGCGCTCATCCTTGAAGAGAACCAGCGTTTCATGATCGAAAGTGGCGGGCGCGGGGTGAATGCCCTCCGCATCAGCCTGCAGGGTTCCCAGGTCCACCGGGCACACCGCACCGCCGGGTCCCTCCCAGCCGTTGTAAAATCCTTCGTCGGCCCTCGGTCCGGCCAGGATGAGAAGCCCCCCGCCGTTCGCCACGTAAGCCGCCATCCGCTCGGCCATGCTCCCGGGCAGGCGCACCACATCGGCCAGCACCACCACCCGGTAGGTCTCCAGGTCCTTGAGTGTCGTGATCTCCGGAGCCGGCATCACGGTGGGCTCCATCAGGTAATTCTCCTCCGGCTTGTTCCCCTCCACCAGCTCGGCCGAGGGCGCGAGGGCAAGGGCGGTAAACCCGGCCGCCCGCTCGAAGAACCCACCGCTCGGATTGCCGTCCACCAGGAGGACCGGAAGCCGCTTCTTCACTGCCACCACCAGTTCCTGCACATCATCCACCGGCAGATCGTCCCTGGCATCCAGGAGGGCCTTCACCACCGTCGGTCCGGCCAGCTTGAAGAGATGGCGCAGCTCGACGGTCTCTTCCTGTCCCGGGGCCAGCTGACCGATCGCCACCGGCTCCAGGGGCTCTTCGCCCACCGTCACCTGCAGGGGATTCGGCGTCACCGCTTCCGTGCCCGTGTTCTCAATTGTCACCCGGATCGTGGCCTCGCGGTCGGTCCCCACCACTTCCCGGGAAAGATCGATCCGGGAAACCGCCACGTTGCGCAGGGACTCCGGGGGTGGAAAGCTCCGGACCATCAGCTTGGGCGGAAGCGGCAGGCCTTCGACCGCCTCCCCGAACGACGTCCAGGCCGAGGGATTGTCCAGGCGCCATCCCAGCCGCTGGCTGTCGGTAAAGACCACGATCTCCTTTGCGGCGTGATATCCCTCGGCGAGGTTGAGCAGGCTCACGCCCAGCGCATCGTGTGCGCGAAAGGGCCCCCCCACCGGGCGCAGTTCCTCCAGGACCTCGATCACGTCGGCCCGGTGCGTGAGGGGCGCCCCCGTCACCGCATCGGGGGCCGGACCTCCCAGGATGACTGAGAAGGCCGTACCGCGCGGAGCTCCCTTTACCAGAACGATCGCCTCCTCGATGGCCTGTTGAAACGCGCTGCGTCCATCCGGTCCCGGAATCTCCATGGAAGTGGAAGCATCGATGACGAGGGCGATATCCCGGCTCCCCGTGTTCTGGAAACGAGCCAGGTTGAGCTGGCGCTCAAAGAGAATGAGAGCCACCCCGGAGAGCAGCATCAACAGGGCCACCCCCCGCGTGAGCCAGCGCGCCGCGGCCTTGCTCAGCACGAAGGAAGCTCCCAAGGCCGCCACGCCAAGGAGCACCAGGGGCAGCACGAAGATCCACGGAACGTTGGAATCGGGCGGCACGAAGGGACGGGCCAGGGCCAGGGCCAGCAGGGCGATGAGGAGGCAACGGGCCGCCATCAGCAGCATGTCCTCCCATTCCATCCGCCGCCGGCGCATCGCCACCGTGTCGAAAAGAAATCGCATCGCTCCCCAGTCCAGCGGCTTGGCCGACTGCCGCCGCATCATGTGCAGGATGATGGGCACCAGGACTCCCACGAGTCCGATCAGCAACCATGGATTGAGGAAGAGCATCTGTCTTACTTGTCGGCTGTCAGCTGCAGGTTGTCGGTGGAAGCAACTGCCCCCTCTATTCCTGGTAACGAATTACACATAACTGCTCTACCGCTTGGCATGCATTCTCCTCCCCAGATAGCGCAGGATCGTATCGCGCAACGGCGTCTTGGTGTTCACCGGCACATAGTCGGCCTGCAGTTTCCCACTGGCCGTCTCCATCGACTTTACAAAATCACGCACCTTCTCCAGGTAGGCTGCCCGCACCGCCTGGGGATCAATCCGGAGCATGGGTTCCACCCCTTCCAGATCCCGGAACCGCTGGAAGGCCTTGAAGGGAAAGGTCAGTTCCTCGTCGGCCAGAACGTGCAGAAGGACAAGTTCATGCTGGCGGAAATCAAAGTGGTGGAGCGCCTCGATGATATCCTGCGGTTCGTCGAAAAGGTCGCTGATGAGAATGACCAGCCCGCGCTTGTGGACCCGCTCGGCCACCTCATGCAGGACATCCGCCACCTTGGTCTCCTCCCCTGGCTCGGACTGGTGCAGGGTTTCCACAATGCGGCGCACGTGGCTGGGCCGGCTCCCCGCCCGGAGGTAGGAGCGCACCCGGGAGTCGAAGGTCACCAACCCGGCGGCATCTCCCTGCTTGATGAAGAGATAGCTCAGCGCCGCCGCCAGGTAACGGGCATAGGCGAACTTGGACATCGCCTCGCCGTCCACCAGGGCCGCCTCCTCTCCGCGGAAGGCCATCGATCCCGAAATATCGACCGCCACCGTGACCCGCAGGTTGGTCTCCTCGATATACTGCTTGATGACGTTGCGATCGCTCTTGGCCATTACCCGCCAGTCGAGATTGCGCGGATCATCGCCGGGAGTGTACTCGCGGTGTTCCGCGAACTCGACCGAGAATCCCTTGTCCGGACTGGTGTGCTTCCCGGTCAGGGTCCCCTGCATCCGCTTGCGGGCCAGCCACTCAAGCCGCCGCATCACACCCATGGTCTCCTCCGGCAGGAGCTTCATGGACTCAGGAACTTCAATCGAGGGCATACAGCAGGCACCAATAAACCGATAAACCAGTTCGGCTTCGCGCAAACGCAAACGCGAATGCGAAGACGAACTCTAAATCTTGATCTCTTCCTTGGGTTGCAGATGTTCCAGCAGCATTTCCACGATGCTGTCGCTGGTCACTCCCGAGGCTTCGGCATTGAAGGTGGTGAGCACCCGGTGGCGCAGCACCGGGTGGGCCACTGCGATAACGTCTCCGGTGGTGGCGTGGAAGCGGCCCCGCAGCACGGCGTGGGCCTTGGCCGCCGAGATCAGGGCGATCCCCGCCCGGGGCCCGGCGCCCCATCCCACCATCTCTTTCACGAACTCGGGAGCCTCGCCCGAGTTGGGACGGGTTGCCCGTGCGATGTCCGCCGCAAAATCGATCACGTGATCGCCCACCGGCACGCGCTTCACGATCTCCTGCAGTTGCAGGATCTCCTCCGCGTTCATGAGGGCCTTGACCTCGCCCTCGCCGGGACTGGTCACTCTCCGGATGATCTCACGCTCTTCCTGATCGTCGGGATAGTCCACCACGATATTAAAGAGGAAACGGTCCAGCTGCGCCTCGGGGAGCGGATAGGTTCCCTCCTGTTCGATCGGGTTCTGAGTGGCCAGCACGAAGAAGGGCTTGGGCAGGTTGCAGGTCTTCTCTCCCACCGTAACGTGGTGCTCCTGCATCGCCTCAAGGAGGGCCGCCTGCGTCTTGGGCGGGGTCCGG
>DMYM01000176.1:1017-4818 GCA_003483645.1 Verrucomicrobiales bacterium | reverse complement strand
ATCCCATCCTTGATGGTGTCCCCCACCTCAATGAGCTCCATCGTCCCGGAGCTGATCCCGACGAAGATGGCCGCGAGGAGCAGGCTCACAAAGGCCTGCACCCGAAAGGCCAGAATCAGGACAAGAATGAGGACGATGGACAGGACCAGGACGGAGACCAGGCGGAAGGTATCGTATTCGGCCCCGGCGGTGGTCTGCGCGAGAATGGAAAAAGCGTTGAGTCCCATGATGGACGGCAGGTTGGGAGTAAACCCCACCCGGCGGCAAGGGGGAAGTAGCGAAGCGTTCAGGTTTTCCGGCCCACAAAAAAGCGCCCGGATCCGGACGCCTGCTTCTCGCGGTAGAAGATCGGATCGTCGCCGCCCTAGGGCTGTGGAAGAAGGATCGTCTTGGAGTAGCGGTAGGAGTTCTTGGCCAGGAACCGGTTCCGGTCGGACCCGGTGAAGTTCGCCTTGCGCAGGGTGGCGATCCCGCTGTCAGTGAGAACCGTGATGCTGAGGTCCACCGATGAGATCCGCCCGCGTTTGAACGGTACATTCTCCCCGTCGTCCACCTTGATGCCATTGCCCGTGAATCTGAAGGTCTCCGCCGCGGAATCGCCCCCGGTGCTGATGATGGGAATACGCTCGATCCTCGTGACAAGCCGACCTCTGTCCAGTTCGGTGTATTCCACCGTGAAGACCACGGTCAGTTCGAAGATGTTTTCACAGACGAAATTGTTCGAATCCCCGAGATTGGCCTCGTAGCGCTTAAACTTCGTATCGAGATCCTTCGGATTGACGGGATCGTGTTCGAGGAGGTTCTCGAAGGTCTCGTCCGGATCAACCAGGTTGCGGTAGAGGGCAAAGACATTGAACTTATCGTCGTAGTCATTCGTGATGGGGTCCTTGTAGAGCAACTTGTAGTTCAGTCCCGTGACGTCCCCACCCTTGTCCTTCTGTCCCTCGACGTCTCCTTCATAACGATCGGTGACCGCAGAGAACATGAGGATGCGGGCGGCATTCGGGCTTTCATTGTCGGGCGGTCCCGGTTCATCCGGATCAGTCTCGGTATAGAGCCACTCGAAATTACTCCCGGTCCGGAGAACCATGGCCTCGAAGTCCCGGCTCATCTGATCGAGAGAGGCCTTGGCCTGCCGGGAGGCCCTTACCTTGTTCCGACTGATCCGCCACCCGTCGAGGGCCACCCCCGTCACGGACACCAGAAGGGTAAGGAGAATGACGGTAATCGCCATCGCCACCATCAACTCGGCCAGGGTGAATCCCCGCGTGGAGCGTCTTGGAAGAAGGGAAATGGTCATGGATGGGAAAGGCAGGGGGTCTGGTCAGCGACGCACACCGAGATTGCGGGAGAAGAGGGGCTTGCCCAGTGAGTCAGGATCGCCATCGCCATTGGCATCACTGAGGTCCAACCGCTCGATGAACTCGTAGCTGTTGCTCTTCAGCGCGTAAAAATCGCCCGTGTAGGCAATGATGGCACCAGGATAGGAAATCACGTTATCGATCGCGTCATGGGAGTGCATGTTCTTGATCTCTCCATGGCTACCCGGGATGAGGACGGGATCCTGGCCGTCGTCGAAGATCATCTGGGTCATCCGCACAAGGTAGACCCGGCCCTCCACCTCCTCGAGATCATCCTTGAGATCGTTTTCCGCGTCGCCCCTGCGTCGGACAGCCGGCTGGAGGATGAAGTCCCGACCGGACTGTCCGCCATCCAGGGTGAAAGGTTCGAGCGAAGCGTCTTCCCGGATTTGCTTCGGATCACCCCGGTAATTGTAGAGCAGGACGACCTTGTCGGACTTGCCGGAATCCCGAATCCACTCGAAGGCCTTGTGGAAGGAATCGTCGTAGTCGTCATCGGGACCTACCCGCAGCGTGCCCAGTTCCCTCTCCAGGGTGGTGGTGAGGCGACCCGCCTCCTGGGCACTGAGAACGCGCCGGATGCTTGAGGTGGCCGGGCCGAAGACAGCCAGGAAAGTCGTGAGGAGAACGGCCACCACTCCAATCGCAATCACGGTCTCCATGAGCGTGAACCCACGGCGACCGGTGCGACCGGGCTGGGAGAAAATCGTGTTCATTGCGCGCGATCGATTTGTTCAGGGCTGCGGAAAATGGAGGTCCGGCCATTGCGCCAGACGACAAAGCCCACCTTGTTATTCTTCAGAATCGTGGGTTCCTCCTCGTCACGGGGGCGCGCTCCACTGATGAGGACGACCACCGCGCCGGGATCCAAAGCGGCATTCTCACTGTCGACGCAGACGCCCTCAGGGTTGAACTCAAAGTAGTAGCACTCCTTGAGCGCATCCGATTTACCGGGAAGCT
The DNA here is from genome assembly GCA_003483645.1 of Verrucomicrobiales bacterium. Lineage (GTDB taxonomy): Bacteria > Verrucomicrobiota > Verrucomicrobiia > Verrucomicrobiales > Akkermansiaceae > Roseibacillus_B. Next base: position 2,497 of record DMYM01000176.1, on the reverse strand, counting down.
TAATGCTCATGGTACCCGGCTTGCCCACTCCAATCGCAGCAGCCACTCTCTCGCTCTCCTCGATGCTGAAGTAGACCCCGGTGGGAAGTTTTGTTGCGCGCGTATCAACCTTCCATCCGCCCCCCTGCGCTTCTCCCGCCTGATTGGTGCCCTCCACCGCCACGCACATGTAGGATAGATAGCGCTCGCGATCCTCCACTTCTGCGTCGTTCAGCTCCTTGTGAATGAGAATCCGTGCGCGTGTTCCCCGGCCTGCCGCAGCGCTGCGAGCTTCATCAAAGAGAGCCTCAGTGACGGAAAGCGCGGTAGTTGTGGCCTGACCCCGGTCGATGCTCTGGATTCCAACCGCTGCAACCGAGAGCAGAATGGCGATGACCATCATCACGGCCATGATCTCAACCAGGGTGAAGCCTGCCCTCCGTCGGGGCGGAGGCAGGGGTGGAAATTCTGGTAGTGGGTTCGCGCGCACGGGTGTCCTGATCCTCACGAGTTTCTGTTGCTAACCATAGGAGTTCCCGAGGCCAACGCAAGGATTTGTAACCACATTGTATTCTCAAATGCACGATATTGCCCGAGAGTCTTTGAATTGCCCCAAATCGGGCAGAAATCCCGGCATTCCGGCGACTCATGGACTCCTTTTTCTGGTCTTCAGAGGGGAATTGCGCTCTTTAGAGAATCTGGCCTCGTGCGGTGCAGGGGCCCGACTTTCCCCGAATAGAGTATAAAGAATCGCCGTCCAAGGACCATGAAATACTCCCCTCCCCTGTTTCTCGCATTGCTCTGCGCCGCACTCCTCAGTTCCTGTGTTTACGACCCCTACTACGCTAGTGGCTACAGTAACTACCACGGCGGCTACTACGACGGGTTCTTCAGCGACTACTACATCGGCATTCACAACAACCAATACCGCTACCGCCATACACGCTGCTCACACTGCAATCACTATCCCTGCCACGGAGGGCACCAGACCAACTATCACACCTATTACCGCAATTACCGGAAACCTCTCCACAACCACAACCGTGGTCAGTCACACCATCGCGACAGTCGCGCTGCCGACAACGACCGGGGACGCTACCGCAAACTGACCGGTTCCTACAATGGCGACATCCTCACGCCCTCGCGTTCGCACAATTCCAGTTCCTCCCGTCCCACTCCCAGGGGCAATCCGCCCAAGTCCTACTCCTCGAATTCCGGGCCATCCCGCTCTTCGGCTTCCCCGTCCCGTTCCCGCCCTTCACCCAGCAGACCGGAGAGATCGAGGCCTGCCACCCCACGTCCTTCTCCCCCTCCCTCCCCGAGTTCGTCCTCCAAGACGGATGACACCCCGAGCAAGTCGAGCGCGCCCTCAAAATCCGCCCCTTCAAAGTCAAGGCGCTAGAGCCGTCGGGCTTGCCCGATGAATCGTCCCTCCGGTCAGGGTCCAACTCCCTCCCGCCGCTTCCGATCGCGCCGCAGGTCTTCCAGACTGACCGGCTTG
>DMYM01000176.1:0-707 GCA_003483645.1 Verrucomicrobiales bacterium | reverse complement strand
GGTCTTCCAGACTGACCGGCTTGCGCAGCAGACGGTGCACGTAGAGCATTCCCACCAAGCCACCCCCAAAGTGGCAAATGTGGTTCACCTGGAAGAGGAAGCCCATCTCCCCGTTGCTCGCCAGCCACTGTCCCGCCGCTTCCAGAACGGGGATCTTCAGTCCGGGAGTGAGGAGGAACAGAATGAGGGTGGAGAACATGAGCCCGCGCCCGAGGTTCCTGCCTGAAACCATGAGAGGCCACATACGCGAATCCGGCGAAAGGCTGACGAGGGCGAGGAGGAGTGCCATCATTCCTCCGGAGGCTCCCACCAGGGGCAGGTGAGGCGGCGTGGCGCCCTCTCCCAGTGGATAGCCCGGGGAAAGGAGAACGTGCAGGAGCCCGCCACCCACGGCCCCTCCGAAAAAGATCTTGGTGAATGCCCGCGCTCCCAGGATGTGAACCACGCGACCGCCGATCATGTAGATTATCATCCAGTTCAGGAGCAGGTGCAGCCAGCCTCCATGAAAGAAAGGGTAGGTAAGGAATTGCCACCCTTTCCCGGCCAGCGCTCCCGGGCGGCTCAGGCCAACGGTCTCATAAAAGCCCACTGCCACCAGGGCCGCCACTCCGCCACACATCACCACCACAATATGAACCACCAGCAGGACCAGACAGAGAAGGGTCAGGTTATCAAACCCCGGTCGATGCAGGCTGATCCGCGGGAGG
>DMYM01000238.1:3184-3468 GCA_003483645.1 Verrucomicrobiales bacterium | reverse complement strand
CCTCGTCCGCATCCAGGCCCTCCGAAGCCTTGCGTCGGCACCACCCCCGTGACGGAACTCCCGATAACAAGGACCTTCCTCACCCATCTCGGCGCGGCCGCCGCCGGTGGACTGATCATCTTCCTGCTCGTTGCCAGGGATACCCAACCGGATCCTTCCGGCAACCGGTCTCTCAGGGAAGTCACTGATCGTCCCGGCAATTCCAGGCTCCTCTCTCGAAAATCATTCCGGGCCCCCGGTTCTTCTGCTTCCGTGGGCTCCTCCGGGAAAGAGCAGGGAAACGA
>DMYM01000238.1:1931-2787 GCA_003483645.1 Verrucomicrobiales bacterium | reverse complement strand
TGGAGAATTACCTCTCCTCCCGCAATCATTCTGCCGAGGCTTGTCTCGCGGCCGGATTGATCCTTCAGGATACCGAACTCTTGAAGGAGGCCCTCGAAAGGGAGCCCTCCAATCCACATGCCCTCTTCACCCTCGCTTCCCGCGGGGACTTTCCCTCCTCCCAACGCCTGGCCTGGGCCGCACAGCTTCACGAGCTGCAACCGGAAAACGCCCTTGCTTCCTATCTCATCGCCAAGCTCAACTGGGAGGCCGGGGAAATCGACTCTGCACTCGAATCACTTGACCGGGCACACCAGCAGACCGGCTTTGAGAGCTTCACCTCTGAGTCCATGATGGCTGTGACGGACGCGCTTCGCGCCACTGGAAGCAGTCCGGGCGGGGCCGCCCTCTACAGCTCCCTGACAAGCGAAGTGCCCCACCTCTCCGAACTGCTGTCCCTGAGCAGGAACCTGCAGGAGTATTGGCAGAAGGCCCCGCCCGGGGAGGCTGCCATCCTGAGAGAGCAGAACGCTGCCCTGGGGGCGCGTCTGACCCAGGGCGGGGAATCCGAATTCATCATTTCGGAACTGGCCGGCCTGGCCATCCAGAACACCGCCTACGAAGACCTTCCGCAGGACGCTCCCCTGCCTCGCGATGGCATTGATTCACAGCAGTTGGAACAATCCATCGAGCAACGCCGGTCCGAAATCCGGGAATTCTATCGACCCGGCCCGATTGAACTCCTGCGTGCCTCGCCAGACATGATCGAAGGCTACGCCATGCGTGTTCATGCCCTTGGCGAGCTTGAAGCCCTGAGTTGGCTCCGCTCACATGCCCAACCGCCCGGGGAATAAGAAAACATCCCTTCCCAGTCTCC
>DMYM01000238.1:0-1522 GCA_003483645.1 Verrucomicrobiales bacterium | reverse complement strand
CCCTTCCCCAAGGGACCTCCTCGTGATACAGGTGGGGGCGTGAAGCCCGTGCTCAAACGTCTCTCTGCCCCAATGAAGAATCTCTTTCCTCTCCTCTTCTTTGCGGCGACCTTCCTCACCGCCTCCGCCCACCGCATCCAGGCGAAGGAGCCCGGCCCCTTCAAGGTCCTCACCTACAACGTCCTCTACGGCTTCAACTTCCAGAAGTCCACTGACCTCGGAGCGCAATGGATCAAGGGCCAGCATGCCGACCTGGTCGCCCTGCAGGAGATGACCAAGTACACCCAGGTCAAGCTCACTGCCCTGGCGAAGAAATGGGGTCACCAGCACTCCGTCATCCTGAAAGAGAACGGCTTCCCGGTCTGCCTCACCGCCAACTCTCCCATCGAAGTGATCGAGAAACGTGTCGAGGACATGTGGCACGGATATCTCCACTGCAAAGTGCGTGGAGTGAACATCTTCGTGGTGCATCTCTCGCCTTCCAAGCACAATGTTCGTGTCAAGGAAGCGGGCATTCTCTGCGCGAAGGTGAAACTCCTCCTCGCCGCAGACCAACGGGTCATCATCATGGGCGATTTCAACTGCAACTCACCCCTCGACCGGGATTGGCTTGAAGCGCAACCGAGCACGCAGGAGTGGCGGGTGAAATTGCCCGACAATGCCGATCCCGGCTACCTCACCATGAGCCAGTTCCACACAGCCGGGCTCTATGACCTCGTCCACGAAAAATGCCCCACCGCCCAAGTCCGACTCGGCACCTTCTCGACCCGCATCAAGGAGCAGGACCGCCCCGGAGACCGCTGGCGCATCGACTTCATCCTCACCGACCCCACTCTCGCCCTCCGCTGCATCAACGCTGACACCCCGCGCGATCCCGTCCTCCACAAGATCTCCGATCACTTCCCGGTCCAGGCCACCTTCCGTTGATCGCATTCTCCCCTACGATTCCCTTGGTCTTGAAATCTGGGTCTGAAGTGATTTGGAGCTTGGAGACTTGAGCTTCGGCAACACTCCACCTGCCTCGACCGCCTCATTCCTTGCCACAAGTGCTCAAGCCTCTCCCTTGATCGGCACTGCAATTGCTTCGCACTCCTTCTCCCAGTCGGGAAATTTCCACCCATTGGGAAATCCCCTGCACTGCACCAGCTTCACCTCGTAGATGCGGCATTCATCCCCCTCCAGCATGATGCACTCCGAACTCGCGTCCTTGTCCACGAGGGACAGATCGGTCCTGTTCGCCCGGATCCTCGTGAACTCCTGGACGAATTCATGTTCCGCCATCCCCAGAAAGACTGCAATCTTCGCAATCTCCTCATCCTCCACTTCCACATCCCCCGCCCACCTGTAACACGCAGTGCAGCGCTGGCAGACATAGTGATACCGCATTTTGCTGGACGCGGGGCCGGCCAGGGAGTCCCGGGCCAGGCAGGTCACCGACTGGCGTAGGCCGGACCTTGGATGGTGATCAGGTCGTGATACTTCTTCACCTTTGCCTGACACCCGCGCCACTTTCGACCGGGCC
>DMYM01000306.1 GCA_003483645.1 Verrucomicrobiales bacterium | reverse complement strand
CGGGGCGGTGGGACTCTTCTTCGATGCGCTTGTAGGTTACGGCACGAAGGACTTTGCCACGGTAGTGGCACCCGCCCTGCGCATCCTCGATGGAGGAGGGCAGGACTGGTATGATGACCTGGCGGCCACCTTTCGCAGGTTGCTGGAGGCGGAGGAAAGAAAGGAGGGCACGCGGGTCGAGAAGCTCCAGGCGGGCCGGGCCCGCTTCTACACCGGCGACATCGCGGAGGAACTGGTCCGCTACTACGAGGAGGCGGGTGGTTTCCTGCGCAAGGCCGACCTGGCTGCACACAGGACCCTGGTGGAGGAGCCCGTCATGGTGGAATACCGCGGCTACGAGGTCTACAAGTGTGGAACCTGGACCCAGGGGCCCTACCTGTGCCAGACCCTGCAGATCCTGGAAGGCTTCGACCTCAGGAAGATGGGGCATCTCTCCGCGGACTACATCCACGTCCTGGTCGAGGCCCTGAAACTGGGGCTTGCCGACCGCGATTACTACTATGGGGATCCCCGGTTCGTGAACGTGCCCATGAAACAATTACTGTCCCAGCCCTACGGTGATCTGCGGAGGGGCCTGATCGAGATGGGGAAGGCTTCCCTGGACGTCCGGCCGGGAAACCCGGTCGCCATGAAGGCGCTGGCCGACGAGCCCGGCAAGTACCGCCCCGGTCCGGGCGGTACCACCACCTGCGTGGTGGCCGACAAATGGGGCAACTTTGTCTCCGCCACGCCGAGTGGTAATCGCCCCTACAACATCTGCACCACCCTCGGGGTCGCCCACGGCAATCGCCTCCGCAGTCTCAACACCACGCCCGGGCATCCCAACCGGATCGAGGCCGGTAAGCGTCCGCGCATCACCCTGACGCCCACCCTGGTTCTCAAGGACGGGGCACCGGTCCTCGCCATCAGCGTGGCCGGGGGGGACCTGCAGGACCAGACCACCCTGAACTGCCTCCTGAACGTGATCGAGTTCGGGATGAGCCCGAAGGAGGCCGTCTCCTGTGCACGCTTCAGCACGCGCCACCACGAGGATTCCTTCAACCCGGACCGGAAGCGGGAGATTTCGGGACTGGGGCGGTTGACCTTGCAGGACACTATCCCGGAGGCGGTGCGCAGGAATCTCGCCGGTCGGGGGCATCGGGTTGGAGTTGCGGGCGGGGCAATCGCCGCTCCCGTCATGCTGCTTCACGATCGCGGGACCGATCTCCTGCACGCGGCGGGTGATCCGCGGGCGGGCCGTCACGCGGCGGTGCTCCAATCGGCGGAGTAGTTCCGGCCCCGGCAGGGGAGGGTGCAGCAATCAGGACGCCCAGTTGGTTCCGAACTCCGGGTAGAGGGTCAGTCCCCCGTCGATGAAGATGGTCTGCCCGGTGATATAGGATGCCTCGTCGGAGCAGAGGTAGGCGGTCAGGCCTGCCATTTCCTCGGGGCTGCCGGAGCGGCCCATCGGGATGTGGCTTTCCACCACCGCCCGCGCCTTGGGATCATCGATCCAGGCCCGGTTGATGGGAGTGATGGTGGCTCCGGGAGCCACTCCGTTCACCCGGATGCCGTGTGGGGCGTACTCGAGGGCGAGGGTGCGGGTCAGGTTCTGCATTCCTCCCTTGCTCACCGAGTAGCCGATGAAGCCGGGCTTGGGGATGATCTCGTGCACGCTGGAGACATTGAGAATGACCCCGGGAGCCTCCCTCTGGCGCAGGTCGGCGAGGGTGCGCTGGGCGCAATGGAAAGCCCCGATCAGGTTGGTGGCGAGGACGGCTTCGAAATCGGTGCGAGTGGTCTCGTGGGTGGGGCACTCGGTCTGCCAGGCCGCATTGTTGATGAGGATGTCGATTCCGCCCATCTCCTCGAGGAACCGGTCGAACATGGCGTCCACGGCGTCCTCACTGGCGAGGTCGGCCTGGATTACGATCGGTTCGTGCCGGGGGTCCGCCTGCTGGATGCTCTCCTCGGTGGCCCGCGCGCCCTCCAGGCCCCGGAAGTAGTTGATACCCACCCGGGCGCCCTCCGCCGCAAGGCGAATGGCGATGGCCTGGCCGATACCCGAACTGGCCCCCGTGACGAGAATGCGTTTGTCTTCAATTCCGATCATCGGGGCCGAGTATGAGGGCCGGGTGGACTACTGGCCATCCAGGAATAGGGGACCCCTCAGGCCAGGCCCTTGATCGGCCTCGCACTGGTCACCACCCGGTGCACGTCCCGCGGGAGATTCTCCATCAGGCGCACCTCACCCACATCGAGGAGGGTGTGCATGATGGTTCCGATCAGGTTCTCGTTGGTGACCGGGTCGGAGGCGGGTTCCCCGGCATCGGGGGAGGACTGGCCGATGACTTGGCCCATCCGGAGACCGCCCCCGGCGAGCATGAGGGGAGCAAGCCGGCCCCAGTGATTGCGTCCCCCGTTCTTCTGCAGCTTGGGGGTGCGGCCCATCTCGCCGCAGCAGACGAGGAGGATGCGGTCGCTCAGACCGCGCTCATGCACGTCATCAAGGAAGGCGGAAACGGCATGGTCAAAGGGGATCCCGCAGTAGTCCATCCCCTCGGCAGCCCCGGCATTGTTCTTGTCGGAGTGAAAGTCCCACACGAAATTGGTGGTCACCGTGACGAATCCGGCCCCGCGTTCACAGAGCCGGCGCGCCATCAGCATGAGCTTGCCGAGG
>DMYM01000358.1 GCA_003483645.1 Verrucomicrobiales bacterium | reverse complement strand
ACAATGCCAGTGGGTCCTGGCAGAGATCGGACATGTTTGACGACGGCTTTACCGGCGGGGATGAGGTGGCCAATGACGGGATCTACACTGCGACGATCTCGAACTACACCTCCGATAACAACATTGCACAGTTCTACATTGAGGCCACCGCTAACGGCCAGGCCAGCATGCTACCGAAGCGGGGTCCGGACTGGCCGGCCATGTGGGTGGTGGACAATACGACGCTGAACACCGGCGACCTGCGAACCCAGCGCTACGTCATCTCGCAGTACGACCGCGACGCGCTCGGAAGCGCGGGACTGACTTCGAAGTACGCCTACAATTTCGAGCGCATGTCCCAACACTATTTCAATTGCACCTTTATCTCGAATGAAAGGGATATCCGCTATGGGTGCGAAATTCGCAAGAGCGGCAGCCCGTGGACTCGTGATGGAGGGAGCGGCCTGGGCCGGGGGAAAGTCAAGTTCCCGGCAGACCGGAGTTTCCGCGGATGGTCGAAGCGCATGTTCGACAGCGACGCCGGGAGTGGAGGAAGTCGCCGCCACCACAACCGTGTCACGCGCTACTGGCTCTATCTCCTCGGGCACGAGGCGGGTCAGAGTGAGTATGTGCGTCATGTGATCAATGGGGGAAGCTCCAGTCTCATCGAAGACACCGAGCCGGTTTCGAACGACTTTCTCGACCGCGTCTATCCCAATGGGGCAAGCGGCGAGTTGATGCGTATCGACGACGAGTGGTGGTTCACCGACGGATGGAGCCGGAGCAGCCGCAACGCGGACTGGAGCTACAAGGGAACGGACAATCCCGCCCGCTACCACACCGAGTGGATCCGTCGCAGCACCGAGACGGAATACGATTACTCTTCCTTTGTAGATTGGGTGCGCACCGTCTCGGGCAACAATTTCTCGTTCGAGGAAATCGAGCGATATGCCGACACCCAGAAGATGACTGCCAATGCCGCGGTGCGGGGGTGGATCGGAGACTGGGATACCCTGACCCTCAACCGCGGGAAGAATGGATATTTCTACCGCCGACCGACCGACGGGAAGTGGACCCTCCAGCACTGGGACAGTGACCTGGCTTTCAGCAACACCAACGAGAGCTTCATCGGAGGCCTGCCCGGCATCCGCAACTACTTCTACGAGCCAGCCATCCGGCGTTACCTCAACTACTACATCGGCGAACTGCTCGACAAATACACCTCCGGTTCGGCCCGTTTCACGGCTTGGATGAACGAGGAGGAGGCAGCTTCCAACGGCTACACCATCTCCTCCGGCAGCTTCAACAGCTGGAACTCGGGAAGGGCCGGCCGGGCGCGTTCCGAGATCGGGAATTCCCTCAATACCTCCCTGACCGCATCCGGACCCGGAGCCACCAGCGCAGCCACCGCAACTCTCACGGGAACGGCTCCCTACAACGTATTTGATATCCAGATTCCGGGGCAGCCGGACCTGGAGGTGACCTGGACCAGCACGACCGCCTATACCCTCAGCGGTGTGATCCTTACTACGGGGTTGAACAACCTCAGCATCCATGGCGTGGACCGCGAGGGCAACATTCTCGGCACCGCCCAGGCCAATATCACCAAGACGAGTCCGGCCGCCCCCGCCATGTTTGCCGATGCCGATCCCGGTTCCTGGCAACTTGGTGCGGGTGAAACCCTCGCGATTGATGCCTCGGGCAGTTTCGATCCCGACGGGACGGAGCTCACCTTCGCCTTTGAGGTGATTCCCGATGTGGGGGTGGGAATCGTCAATACCGGATCGGGAACAGCCGAGATCAGCTTTGCATCCCCCGGGCTTTATACCATCACCATCACGGGCACCAACGGTGCGGCCCAGTCCACCCAGTTGCTGCGGGAGGCTGCAGTCTACTCCGTAAGCGACTTCGCCAGCTTCAGCGCGCCCTTCCTCCCAGCCAATCTGTGGTCCGAGAACATGGAAGAGAAGGACAACTATTCGCCCGGCACCTGGTACTCCCTGGAAGATGAAGCGGGGACCTTCACCGTCAAGCTCGACCGTGGTGCCGCCTATCCGCTGGTGGGCAGCGGGTCCGCCATGACGCATCCATATCTCAGTCGGGATCTCCCCGATGTGACCGACTGGTCGCTCCACACCGACCTCACCATGCAGACCGTGCAGAACGGCGACTTCCAGGCTGGTCTCATCGTGGATTTGTGGAATGACGGGGACATCACGCGTTATGTTTTTGCCGTGGATGAAGGAGACGAGTTGACAGTGCGCAGGGAAAGTGCGGGCGGTAACCTGCAGCAGGTGGCCAGCGAGGACTTCAATGATCGCACCGCAGTCCTGCGCATTCGCCGACAGGGGAATTTCCTCTTCTTTGACCAGCGGATCGCACCCGGCAGGTGGACGGAAGTGCACAATGAATCCCTTGCGCCCGGGACTTCCGTCGACCGGGGCGGGCTCTTTGTGTCCAGCAGCCCGGCCCAGGAGGTTCGCATAGGATTCGACTACCTCCTGCTGGTCGATGCCAGCGTCGCCACCGACCACACGCTTTACCTGCGTATCAGTGAGGTCATGTATCACCCCGCTGGCGGCGGCAGTGCCCTGGAGTACATCGAACTCACCAATATCGGCCCCGACCCCCTCAATCTGCTGGGAGTATTCTTCGAGGGAGGCGACCCCTTCGATCAACTCGTCCTTCCCAGCTACGTCCTCAACCCCGGGGCTTACGTGCTGGTGGTCAGTGACCTCGCCGCCTTTCGGGCCCTCTACGGTGCCGGCCCCGTCGTCGTGGCCGAGTGGACCGGGGGCAGCCTCTCCGACGGGGGCGAGCGCATCATCCTGCGTGGTCCCCTGGGGAATGTCATCCACGACTTCACCTACGGGGACAGTGGGGACTGGCCCGAGCAGGCGGATGGGGCAGGAGCTGCCCTCGAGACCGTCGATCCGGCTGGCGATTACCGTAATTCTGCAAATTGGCGGGGAACCACTGAATACAACGGCAGCCCCGGCAGTGCGGGAATCGGGCCGGACGGGCGGGTGGTGATCAACGAGGTTCTTACCAATTCCGCTCTGCCCGCGGTGGACTATATCGAGCTGCACAACCCCGGGATCAATCCGGTGGCAGTGGGTGGCTGGTGGATCTCCGACGCCACCGACAATTACGCCAAGTTCGTGATTCCGAGCCCCTCCATCATTCCAGGCGGAGGCTACCTCGTCTTCGATGAGAACGACTTCAACCCGGGTGGTGGAGTGAACCCGGACGACTTTGCTCTCAGCTCGGCCGGCGATGAAGTCTATCTGGTTGAACCAAGTGGCGGCCTGCCCTCCAGGTTCGTGGCCTCCCAGAGCTTCGGGTGTGCTCCGACCAGTCTCACCCTGGGGCGGTATGAGAACAGTATCGGCGACATCCACTTCGTCCTCATGGAGAGTGACACGGGGGGAACGGTCAACAGTGTCCCGCGTGTCGGTCCCGCCGTCATCGGCGAGATCATGTATCACCCCGCTCCGGGCGGAAACCAGTTCATCGAGATCGAGAATATCAGCGGCGCTCCCCTGAATCTCTGGGATCCCGGTGATCCCTCCGTGACCTGGAGGATCGAGGGGCTGGGTTTCAGCTTCCCCCCCAACATCACCATCCAGGCTACCGCTACCGTCCTGGTGGTGGACACCGATCCAGCCACCTTCCGCACGGCTTATGAAATCGGCCCCCAGGTACAGATCTTTGGCCCCTTCACCGGTGCCCTGCAGACCCAGGGCGAACGCCTGGCCCTGCAGAGCCCGGAGCCTCCGGTTCCTCCGGCCACCGAGCCCTGCTTCGTGGATGTCGACGTGGTGGATTATCGCGGGGAGAGCCCCTGGCCCCAGGAACCCACCGGGAATGGCCCCTCCCTGGAGCGTATTTTCTCCGGTCAATACGGGAACGATCCCGCCAACTGGCAGGACAGTTCCCAGGACGGGGGCACTCCCGGCCTATCCAACACTCCGCCCACCACCCCGGAAGTGCGCCTCAGCACCCAGAGCATCCAGGGTAGCGGAACGATCGGAACCAATGCCCCGACCCGGAGCTTCCAGGTTTCCAACGACGGCATCAACGTGCTCAATTACCAGATTAGCGATGATGCCGGTTGGCTCAGTGTGACCCCGGCCTCCGGAGCGTCGACCAATTCCATCGACTTCCAGAATCACGACATCGTCTTCAACAGCGCCGCGTTGCCGGGGGGCGAGCATACCACCACCATCACGGTGACTGATCCGGCGGCCATCAACAGCCCCCAGACCATCGCCGTCTCCTTGACCGTGGAGGCGCCTGTCATCGAACTGAGTAC
>DMYM01000439.1:2301-2614 GCA_003483645.1 Verrucomicrobiales bacterium | reverse complement strand
TCCCGTGGCCGAGGAGGCCTCCCAGACCCTTGAGTTTCTCGGCCACCGCGTGGAGCGCCTCACTGACGTGGGCGTGGCCGGCCTTCACCGTCTCCTCGACAAGCTGGAGAAACTCCGCGGCGCCGGCGTGGTCCTGAGCGTGGCGGGAATGGAGGGTGCCCTTACCAGCGTGATCGGTGGACTGGTGGCCTGCCCGGTAATCGGGATTCCCACCAGCGTGGGCTACGGGGTCTCCCGCGGCGGGGAAACCGCCCTGCACGCCATGTTGTCCTCCTGCGCTTCCGGGGTGGCGGTGGTCAACATCGACAACGGC
>DMYM01000439.1:0-1985 GCA_003483645.1 Verrucomicrobiales bacterium | reverse complement strand
GTCAACATCGACAACGGCTTCGGGGCCGCCATGGTGGCCAGCGCGATCATGCGGACCGGCGGCTCCTATTGAAACCGGGGAGGGTTGGAGCTTTCCTTCGCACCCATTCCCCGTTCCAATCCGTCCATGCGCACGGCCTACTTCGACTGCATCGCGGGAGCAAGCGGAGACATGATGCTGGGAGCCCTGGTGGATGCCGGGCTCCCCGCCGCCCAGCTGGAGGCAGAGCTCGCCAAGCTCCACCTCAAGGACTTTCACCTCCACATCAATCGCGTTTCGAAGAATGCCTTCAGCGCCGTCAAGGTGGATGTCCATGTCCACGACGACGCCCCGGAACGCCACCTTGCCGACATTCGCGGGGTGGTGGAGGACAGTCACCTTTCGGACCGGGTGAAGGAAACCGCCATCCGCATCTTCACCCGGATCTGCGAAGCGGAGGCCGCCATTCACGATTCCACGGTCGAGAAAGTGCACCTTCACGAAGTGGGCGGGGTCGATGCCATCGTTGACGTCTGCGGCACCCTGGCCGGACTGGAAGCGCTGGGAATCGAACAGGTCCGGGTCTCGCCCTTCCCCCTCGGCCGCGGATTCGTGACGGGGGCCCATGGCCGGATTCCCCTGCCCGCCCCCGCCGCCCTTGCCCTCATGAAGGGGTGTCCGGTGACGGGCACCCGCATCGATGTCGAACTGGTCACTCCCACCGGGGCGGCCGTCCTCTCGGAGGTGGCCAACGGTTTCGGTCCCATCCCCGCCCTCACCCTCGATGCCGTCGGCTACGGCGCGGGCAGCAATGACCTTGAGATCCCCAATGTCCTGCGACTCATCATCGGGGAGGCGGTGGGCACCTCCGGGCTCCTCACCGAGACCCTCGTGCAACTCGAGACCAATCTGGACGATGAATCACCGGAACTGGTGGGCCACCTCGCCGGCCATCTGATGGAAGCCGGCGCACTGGACGTTTCGGTGATTCCCGCCCAGATGAAGAAGGGCCGCCCCGGAGTGCTCCTCCAGGCCCTCGCCAAGCCCCAGCACGCCGACGCCTTGGAGCACCTCCTCTTCCACGAAAGCTCCACCCTCGGGGTGCGCCGCCAGGAAGTGCGGCGGGACTCCCTCCCCAGACGCAGCGAGGCGGTAGACACCAAGTTCGGCAGGATTCGCGTGAAGATCGCTACCCTGCCGGGGGGGCAGTCCCGCGTCACCCCCGAATATGAAGACTGCCGCCAGGCAGCCGCCGAGAGCGGCACCCCACTCCGTGAGATCTACCACCACATCGAACACGAAGCCGCCCACGCCTTGAATCTCCCCCACTCCCACGGGCATGACCACGACCATGGGCATCACCCCTAGATCCCGGAGCTGAGATTCAAGCAGGCGGATCCCCTTCCATTTTCCCGTTTCATCCGGCCTGCCGCGGTGTAGCATCGGGCGTGCTCCAGATCGTCTTCAACGAGGTCAGCGCGGCCGAAATCTCCCTGCTCGACACCCTGGAGCAACTTGAACTCCTCGACGAGTTCACGGTGAGCGAGGACGACCTGACTCATCTGGAGGATGATCGTTTCGGCAGGATCGAGAGGGATGGCAAGACGCTCTACCGGTTCCGTTCCCGCGACTGGCGCTTCTACTTCGAAGTGATCGATGATCATGTGAGAGTCCATCGCGTCCTCCACAAGAACACCTTCCAGGACTTCATCTTCCGGTCCAAGCTGCCATTCCGGGCAGAAGACGAGGAACTCGCGCAATCCAAACAGTTCTGGCGTCTCATCGACGAGGGACGCAAGGCCAGGCCAAGCAGCTGAAGACGCGTCCCTGCCCGGACACAGGAACCGAGGGCCCCGGACCTCGGGTTGAATCAGGTTCGATCGCTACAGGTTGCCTTGCAAGCGACGCGGGTCAGCCATCCTCCTTGGGCTTTTCATCGCCCTCGGGCTTCTCTCCCTCCTTGGGCTTCTCTCCCTCCTTGAGCTTCTCTTCCTCCTTGGGCTTCT
>DMYM01000367.1:4311-4480 GCA_003483645.1 Verrucomicrobiales bacterium | reverse complement strand
TCCATGAGCAGTGCCAGGTCGCCGGGGTTGATCTCGGCAGCCTTGCTCATCTCCTGCTCGGCATTGCGCAATTGTCCCGCCAGGAAGAATTGACGCCCCAGTTCCAACCGGATGCGAACGTCCCCCGGCATCAGGTCACGAGCGCGGGAGAGTTGCTCGATGGCGAGTT
>DMYM01000367.1:659-3931 GCA_003483645.1 Verrucomicrobiales bacterium | reverse complement strand
GTCACCGAGATTGCGTCTGCTCTCTGTATCATCTGCCCTTGATTCGAGGAGGGAGGCACAGTGTTCCAGGTAGGCAGCCCCCAGTTCGACTTCGTCGTGGTCCGCCATGATGGAAGCGACGCGGTTGGGTCGTCCCGGAACGGCCTTGCCGATCCAGAGCCCCGGGAAGGGGATGGCGGCATTGCGCCGGGCGTCTGGAGACTGGCCTGCTTTCGTCAGGTGCAGATCCTGGAGGAGCTGGTCGACGGCAACCGGTCCCCGGTAGAAGGCCACCAGTTCTCCGCCGGAGTTGACCAGGAAGGTGCTTGGAACGGGAAGGGGGGTCCAGCGATCGAGAACGGAACGCTGCAGAAAGTCGAGCGCCCTGAGGCTCGGTTCCGAGATGGCGAGGTTGGGAAACCTGGAGCCCGTCCTGGCGAGGGCGGCCCGGGTGGCGTCCGGCGGAGCTCCGCCGTCGAGGTGGTCGGTACTGAGCGTAATGACATCGAGACCGGCGGAGAGCAATTCGCCGGTATGGTCTGACCACTCGGATAGTTCGGCCACACATGCTGCGCAGATGCTCGACCAGACATTGATGGCGACCGCTCTCTTGCCACTGAGAGCGTAGGGAGACGCTTCTCCGTTCTCGCCGATGATGTCGAGTTGCGGCATGGGGAGGCCCACGGGGGCGATGGTGCGCGTGTTCTGGGATGCAGGAAGGGGAGTCTGCTCCAGGGGGGTCAGGGCGACGCGTTGCCCGGGTGGGGAGAACAGGCGAGCCGTTCCGCTGTCCTGCTCGACAAGATAGAACTTGCCCGGTTGCAGTCCGGGGAAGCTCTCAGCCCGGCCACCGGGCCACTTGACCACCAGCCTGGAAATTCCAGTGGCCGTGCCGATGCCGAAGTGGACCCAGTTGCTGGACTGGGAAAGGAAGCCTTCCCCGCAGCGCAGGGTGCGGATGCGTTTGGCGGGGGCCGCCCCTTCAAGGATCAGCTCCAGGCGGGCCCCGATGGCGTCGCGGTTGCTCGTTTTTCCATTCCCCCGGAGCTTGAAGGCGATGAAGTTCTGACCGGGTGGAGTATGATTGGTAAGGAAGCGTAGGCGGGGCGCGCTGCGGTTTGTAATCCAGACGTCGAGATCCCCATCAAAGTCCCAGTCGACCGTGGCAAGTCCGCGACCATCGTCAGGGAAACCGAATCCGGTGAGAGCGGATACATCTGCAAAGCTCGCCTCTTCGCCACCGGTGTTGAGGAAGGCGCAGTGGCGTTCGTTGCCGCTGAAGGTGCGGTCCTCGTGCAGGAGGCGGCTGAGCGCCCGCCATCCCTGCTTGTAGGAGGCGATGGCGGGTTCGGAAAAATCATCGACGGGGGATTGGGACACGACCTGCCGCCAGTAGACACTTCACAAGTCGCCTGTGTCCGCAGTAGTGATGAAGCCATTGGCGACCAGGATATCGTCCCGGCCGTCGTTGTTGAAATCGACGAACTTTGAGCCCCAGGCCCAGCGCCCCATGTTGACCCCGGCCGTGACCCCGACGTCCTTGAAGGGGTTGCTGGCAACGCCCTCAAACAGGGAGTTCCCGATCGCAAGGTGCTGGAATTGTCTGCGAACCTCCTCGGGGAGGTTGGACTTGAACTGTTTCTGGTAGGTGATGCGGTTTCCAGCACTGGAGAACATGTTGCTGGTGTAGACGTCCATCTGGCCGTCGAGGTTGAAGTCAGCCCAGCTCACCGACATTCCGGAAGAGGTGTCCTCAAGGCGTAACTTGGCTGCAATTTCAGAGAAGGATCCGCCGTCGTTGCGGTAAAGGCAGTTACGACCATAGTCATTTGCAACGTAGAGGTCCTGGTCGCCGTCGTTGTCGTAGTCTTCCCACGAGGCGGCAAAGGAGTAGCGGGTGTTGTTTACGTTCATGCCGGTGACTCCGGTGACGTCCTTGAATCCCAGGTTGCCCTCGTTGCGCCACAGCATGTTGGGTCCGCCGTTGTTGGCATCGTGAAAAGGCATGGGCTCTCCCATCGCTCCGCCCCGCAGTTCGGACTGGGACGGGTTGTATCCGCAGATGTAGAAATCGACGAGGCCGTCGTTGTCATAGTCGGCAGCTGCCAGTGAGAACGACTGGGCCTTGGTGGAGGAACCGAAGGCAAGGGTGAAGGCGCCTTTGCCATCATTGGCCATTACCATCACACGAAAGTCCTGCGAAACGATCAGGTCACGGTCGCCGTCATTGTCGAGATCGACCAGGAGTGCCGCGGCACAGTACTCAAGCCATCCCGTGCCGCTGGAGTGCGTGATGTCGCGCAGGGTGCCGTCCGGATTCTGGAGGAACATCCGGTTGGGAAGGCCCCCCTGCTGGCACACATAGAGGTCGTCCAGTCCGTCACCGTTGATATCACCAAGGGCGAGGCCATGATTGGCCACCGGGTCGAGTCCCAGCTCGCGGGGCAGACGGGCCCGCCAGTGGTCCGAGGAATGGAGGAACTGTTTGTGATATGCATCCTCCCGGTCGAGGAGAGCCCGGGTGGCATCGGTGAAGAGGGGCTGGGAGTCGACGGATTGCGTGATCTCCTCGTATCTGGTGAGCGCGATCGAGGTCAGGAGAGGGAGCTGGTCGGGCGAAAGGCTCCACTTGCAGGACCAGGTCGCATTGATCTGGGTCCGCGACTGCTCGGTGAGCCGGAGGATGTCCACCAGGACCAGGCAGCCCGCCGCGCCGGTCTCCCCGGGGAAAACGCGGAAGATTTTCATGTGGGGATCGATGGAGCCCTTGCCGGGGCGCAGCTTGTTCAGGCTGGCGGCCAGGGCAGCTGCCCCGGATGTCTTCTTGCCCGTTAATGCACCGGCACGTCGGACGAGAAAGCGGCCGTCGTCAAAAGTCGCTGGCAGGTCATCCGGCCGCAGAGGGGTGGTCGAGACATCCGCTACCGCCAGTTCTTCCAGGGAGGCAGCCTTGATGTCATCGGGGCCTCCGAGGAGGTCTTCGAGAAGGTGCAACTGCTCCTTGGCCGAGGCGCTGAATGCCTCGGAGGCCCAGCCGTCCTTGCCGGGATCCATCCGTTCGTAGGCATCACGCAGGGGGGCGATGAAGTTCCCCTGGCCCAGGCCGGGGGCCGTCTCCGCGGGGCCGGCCTTCACGGCGGGGCTGGGAGGAATTACAGGGTTGGGGGTGGCGCCCGAAGAAGTGGGGGGAGCTTGCGCGGCGCCCTTGTCCGGGTGGGGAGGTTGGCCCACTGGAGGAACGGTTTCGTTCCCGGAGTTTCCATCGTTCTCCTTGCAGGCGGTGAACAGGATCG
>DMYM01000367.1:0-305 GCA_003483645.1 Verrucomicrobiales bacterium | reverse complement strand
GTGCACGAGAGGCGGGCGGTGACCGTGCGTTTCATCGTTCCAGAACAAAACCGTAGCAGACACAACGGGGCCAGCAAGAGCGGGAAACGGAGTGTCGAAACGAGACGTGGCCCGGACAATTCTGGTAATGAGACCGGGGGCGGCCGGGTGATTTCCTGTTTTTCTTCGGCAGCGGGTCACCTAGACAAGGATTTCGCTCACCACCTTTCCGCCCTCCGGCCCGGTAAGGCGGTGGAGGCGGCCCTGATGCGGGAAGGTGAGCTTGTCGTGTTCCAGACCGAGGAGGTGCAGGATGGTGGCGTGCA
>DMYM01000473.1:1776-3242 GCA_003483645.1 Verrucomicrobiales bacterium | reverse complement strand
TCCGCTTCACCCGCTGCTACGTCCCCTGCCCCGTCTGTTCTCCCTGCCGCTCTGCCATGATCACCGGCGCCTATCAGACCACTACCGGACTGCACAATCACCGTTCCTCAAGAAGCAAGGAGGGCGCCATCCATCTCCCCAAGGGGATTACCACAGTCCCTCAACTCTTTCGAAGGAACGGCTATTCAACCTTCAACTCAGGGAAGGAAGACTACAACTTCGTATTCAAGGCCAGCGACTTGTACTCAGTTGAGGGAAGGAAACGCGACTTGGCGGCCTGGAGAAAGGTCCCCAAGGACAAGCCATGGTTCGGTCAGATTCAACTGGCAGGTGGTAAAAGCAACACCAGGAAATGGGCTGACAAGGTGGATCCCGCTTCCGTGACTCCCCCGCCCTACTTCCCCAAGAATGATCTCTTCCGCAAGTGGCATGCTCACCACTATGACACCGTGCGCCAGACTGATGAAGACACACGCAGGATCATGGACAACCTGAGGTCCGATGGCCTCCTGGAAAACACCATCATCTTCTGGTTCACGGACCACGGGAATAATCACTCCGTCCGTGCCAAGCAATTCTGCACCGAATCCGGCACCCACGTACCACTCATCATCGTCGGACCCGACAAGCGCCTGAAACCCGGCACTGTGCGTAGGGACCTGACTTCCACCCTTGATATCTCTGCAACCAGCCTCTCTCTCGCCGGCATTGATATTCCGGGCTATTTCGACGGCGTAGATCTCTTCGCGAATGACTTCAAGGGCCGCGACCATGTCATCTCCGCCCGCGATCGCTGTGATTACACCATCGATTATATCCGGAGTGTGCGCACTGATCGTTACCGTTACATCCGGAACTTCCTCCCCGACCGCCCCCTCCTTCAACCCCAGTATCGGGACAATCGCGATTACGTCATCTTCCTCCGGGAGAGGCACGCGGCTGGAACCCTTCCGCCCCTCACCGAGAAGATCTTTTTCGGTCCCCGCCCGGAAGAGGAACTCTACGATCTTGAGAAGGACCCGCATGAAATCAGGAACCTTGCGAAGGACCCGGAATTTGCGGGTGAACTCAAGCGCCACCGCGGGATCCTGGCGACCTGGCAGAAACGCACTGACGACAAGGGGCAGTATCCCGAATCCAATGCCGGCCTTCGGGAGGTGCTCAACCAGTGGAAGAACCGCTGTATCAATCCCGAGTACAAGCGCGTTCGCCAGGAAAAGGCCCCTGGAAAATAATACCACTTCCTCACTCTGCCACTTCCCCCTTCCCTGCAGGGAGCTTCTTTCCCCTCTTTTTTGACTCTTCCGTCACATTTCCTCGGAATTTCGCCGGGTTTGGTCCTAAATCATCGCCTTACCCTATATCCTGTTTTCGGGGAACTGAGCACCGGTCGGAAAAAAAAATCCGAATTTGGGCGATTCGCGAGGAGGATAGTCAGAGAACTGTCATGGATCCTGCTGCTGAAT
>DMYM01000473.1:814-1452 GCA_003483645.1 Verrucomicrobiales bacterium | reverse complement strand
CTGCTGCTGAATTTGTCCGTCTCTGTAAGAAAGACCCCCGAAACCTGATATGATGGTGCGATTCCTTCTCATTCCAGCCCTCTGGCTCCTCCACGCCGCCCCCACTTACTCGGCCCTCCTCCTCTCAAGAAATTCTGAATGGAAGTATCTCAAGGGAACCGCCGAGGCCTCTGATCCACTCGAAGCCTGGCGGGCAGTGAACTTCGATGACAGTTCCTGGAATGTCGGTTCCACCCCCATTCGTTACGGTGACGGGAACGGAGGCACGGTTCTCGACGACATGCGAGGGAACTACACCACGGTCTTCATGCGCCGCACCTTTAACGTCAGCAATGTCTCAGAGGTCTCGGCTCTCAACCTGAATGTTGATTGGGACGATGGCTACAGCATCTGGATCAACGGGACTCTCGTCCACTCACAGAATCCTCCAGCCACCCATACCTACGACGCTACTGCGAGCAGGAGCCACGAGTCGGGTTCGTTCCTCACCTACGAACTCTCCAACCCGCAAAGTTTCCTGCTTGAGGGCCGGAACACCATCGCCATCCAGGTCTTCAATGTCATTTTGAGCAGTTCCGACCTTCTCATGAATCCCGAGCTGATCTCCATCGCTCCGGATGCTGATCCCCCGGTGGTGA
>DMYM01000473.1:0-479 GCA_003483645.1 Verrucomicrobiales bacterium | reverse complement strand
CTCCATCACTCCCCCTCCCGGCAATGTGAGGGACCTTTCCAGGATCGTGGTCGAATTTTCAGAACTGGTAACCGGGGTCAGCGCGAGTGACCTGACCATCAACGGCAGATCCGCACTGGCGGTGCAGGCCAGTGGCGCCCATTACACCTTTACCTTCGACTCGGCGACCCTGGGATCCGCCACCCTGGCCTGGAGTGCCAATCACGGCATCCGGGATACTGCCAATCCGCCCAATCCCTTTGACCAGACCGCACCTGGAGAGGTGCGCAATTACATGGTGGTCGACGAGATTCCACCGGTGATAACGACTATTCTTCCGGCACCGAATATGACCCTGCGCGAACTGCAGGAGATCTCGGTCACCTTCTCCGAAACGGTCACCGGAGTGAACTCCGCCGACCTCCTTGCCGGTGGCACGCCGGCCAACTTCGTAAAAGGGAGCGGTCCCGGTCCCTACTGCTTCACCTTCGATTCAGTGC
>DMYM01000037.1 GCA_003483645.1 Verrucomicrobiales bacterium | reverse complement strand
GTCGGAATTATGAATCGCCCAAATCGGGTTGAAATTGTCATTTGGCAGGATTCGTCTAGGAATCGTGAAGTGGCTGGAAGAAAGGGAGTCTCGGAGCGCGTAATTTCTAGGAAATTGGTTTTCCAGCCCTGATTTCCTGAAGCTTCACGGGCCGGGGTAGGTGGGGGTGCAGGCTGGGACCGTTGGCTGCGGCGCAGTGGCAGGGAGGGGGCGCGGTTGGCGCAGATTTCGTGAAGGGCGAGCAGAGTTTCTATCCCGCGCCGGGCTCCTACCTGATTGGCAAGGCGGCGATGAAGAACGCGGTCGCGGATTTCAACGGGACCAAGCGCAGCCAGTCGTTTGACGTGGGGGCCTATCGCTTCAACGCGAAGGGGCATCCGGGATGGAAGATCGCGCCCGGGTTTAAGAAGTAAACCGGGCAATGTCGCCATGATTCGGAGCGGTCCAGATGGGACTCGTTCATCCTTGCGGAACCGCCGGTGCGCCCGATGATTCCCGGCGCTATGAACGGCTTTACCAATCGACGTCATCTCTTGCAGGCGGGAGCAGCAGCGGGGGCTCTTGGCTTTCTCTCCAAGGTGCCCCTGGTGGGTGCGGAGGAAGCCAAGTTGGATCCGGAGTTTGTGCAGTTTCGACCGGAGATCGAGCCCCTCGTGCGTTTGTTGGAGGAGACCTCGCGGGACAAGGTCCTCGAGGAAGTGGCGGCCCGGATTGCGAGTGGGACCACCTACCGGGAAGTGCTCGCCGCCCTCCTCCTGGCCGGGGTGCGCAACATTCAGCCGCGCCCGGTGGGCTTCAAGTTTCATGCCGTGCTGGTGGTGAACTCCGCCCACCTCGCGGCGCAGAACTCGCCCGACTCCGATCGATGGCTGCCAATCTTCTGGGCGCTCGACCAGTTCAAGTCATCGCAGGCGCGCGATGTGAAGGAAGGGAACTGGACCATGGCTTCGGTTGACGAGAAGGCGGTGCCGGCAGCGGACAAGGCGCGGGCGACTTTTGAGGCCGCGATGGATCGCTGGGACGTGGCCAAGGCCGATGCAGCGGTTGCGGGATTGGCGCGGACGGGTGGGGCGCAGCAGTTGTTTGATGTCTTTGCCCGCTACGGGGCGAGGGACTTTCGCGACATCGGCCACAAGGCGATCTATGTCTCCAACAGCTGGCGCACCCTGCAGAACATCGGCTGGCGGCATGCCGAGCCGGTTCTGCGTTCGCTAGCCTACGCCCTGCTCGAACACGGCGGGAAAAACCCCGCTGACAACGACTACGAGGCGGATCGGCCCGGGCGCAAGAACGAGGAATTGCTGAAGACGATTCGAGGCGGCTGGCAAAGTGGGGAGGTGAAGAAGGAGGCAACCACAGAAATGCTCGCCGTGCTTCGGGAAGGGAGCTGGGAGGATGCCAGTGTCAAGGTGGTGGAGTTGTTGAATAAGAAGGTCTCACCGCAATCGATTTGGGACGCGATCTTCCAACACTCCACGGAGATGCTCATGCGGAAACCCGGGATCGTCACGCTTCACGCCTGCACTACCACGAACGCGATGCACTATGCCCACGGGCACACCTTCAACGACGAGACGCGGCGCTTCCTCCTCCTGCAGAACGCTTCCTTCCTCACCATGTTCCGGCAGCGGGGAGGCGTGAAGGAGGGGGTGTCGATTGATCAGTTTGATCCAGCAGGGGGCGCGCCCGGACTTGAGGAGGTCTTTGCGGAGGTCAGTGGCAACAAGATGAAAGCCGCCCAGAAGGCTCTCGCCCACCTGCGCGCCGCGAAGAATCCCAAGCCCTTCATTGATGAGGCCCAGCGCCTGATTTACCTGAAGGGCACCGGCTCCCACGACTACAAGTTCAGCTCCGCGGTTCTTGAGGACTACTACAGTATCTCGCCGGTGATGCGGGATCGCTTCCTTGCGGCCAGCACCTCGTGGCTCCAGGGATCGAAGAAAGCTGACAGCGGGTTGGTGGCCCGCACGCGGGCGGCATTGACCTGAACAAGCTTGCCTCTCCAGTTGCAATCCTACTTCTGCACCGGCTTGCCGTAGGCGTCGACCTCGACTTTTGCAGCAGCGGAAAGAGGTGGCAACATGCAGCGCTGGATGGCGGCCTGGAGTTTCTCTCTCGCCGCCTGCGCTTCCTTGCTGAGCGACGAAAGGTTCAGGGGGACCTCTTGAAAGCCGCTGCCCGCGATGTCGAAGAAGCGCCCGTCGGAAAAGAGCTTGTAGTGGTGGTCGAGCGCGAAGATGTGGCGCGAGAACTTGCCCTTGTCCCAGCCGGGACGTGGATCGTACCAGAAAAACGCCCACTCGCGGGGAGTGCCGGCCTTTCCGAAGAGGGGCGGCGCGAAGCTGACGCCGTCGGTGTGCCAGTCCTCCGGGAGCTTCTTCCCGGCGAGCGCGGCCAGGGTCGGGAGAAAGTCGGAGGCGTCGATGAGGTCTGAATTTGTCCCCGGGGTGATCTGGCCCGGCCAGTTGGCGATGAGGGGGACGCGAATGCCATTCTGCGTGACCTGGTTCTTTCCGCCCCGAATTGTTTTGCGACTAAACCGGGAGGTGATGCGACGATCGGTGCCGTTGTCAGAGTAAAAGAGGATCAAGGTATCCTTCCTCAGGCCGAGCGCATCGATCTTTGCAACGAGGTTTCCGACCGTGGTATCCATGTATTCGACCATGTCCTTGAAGTATTTCGTGTCCACCTCGAGCCGTCGTGAAGGATCCTGCCATTCTTTCGAATTGGGGGCTGGGACCATCGGCCAGTGGGGCAGGGCCATCGGGTAGTAGATGAACATGGGATCCTTGCGATTCCGTTTCATGAAATCTGCAATGAAGTCGACGGTGACATCCTCTCCATACTTCCCATCGGCGGTGTGGAGCTTGCCGTTGCGCAGGTAGGTAGGATTCGCATATCGGGAGCCCTTGTCTTCCGTCTTCTCGGCATGGAAGAGGGAGTAGTCGTGGAAGCCGGCATCTTTTGGGTGAGTGCCTGCGCCGCGGCGCTGGGCGGCTCCCGGAAAGTCGGGCGGATCGTAGGAGGTCAGTTGCCACTTTCCGGCCAGGCAGGTCTTGAAGCCAAAGCCGGTCATGAGATGGCCAAACGTTCTTTCGCCCTTGGGGAGGAGTCCGAAGGCCAGCCAATTGCGGTGGTTGTATCGTCCCGTCATGATCTGCAACCGGGTCGGCGTGCAGAGCGGTTGCGAGTAGGCGTGCGTGAAGCGGAGACCGTCGGCGGCGAGTTTGTCGAGATGGGGTGTGCGATAGTCCTCTCCCCCGTAGCAGCCGAGTCCCTCGATGCCCACGTCGTCCGCCATGATCAGGACGATGTGGCGCGGAAGGGAGGCGCTGAGGGCGGGCAGAGTGAGGAGGATGAGGGCGGCCAGGGTGCGCAGAACCATGAGGGCAGTGAGGCGGAGGGAGGGAGTGTTGGCGAGCAGTTTGCTCACACCGAATTCAATCCAGTGTAACAATGCGCCTGCGGGCGCAGAGAAGCACCTTCGCGCCGGGACTGTCAGGCCGTCTCCTTCAACTCTTCGATCTCGTTGAGCAGAACCTTGCCGCCATTGATGTAGACCTCCATGAGGGGCCAGTGGTCGTTCTTGTCCTTCGACAAACAGAAGGTGCCGAGAACCCAACCTTCCTTGGCATATCTCACATTCACGATGAAGCGGTCGCGAAACTTGACGAAGGACTCCACTTGGTAGCCTTCAATGGTGCCCACATTTTCAATGAGGCCTTTCAGTTCATTGCCAGGAAATTGCTTTTCCAGCCCTGATTTCCTGGAGCTTCACGGGCCGGGG
>DMYM01000396.1 GCA_003483645.1 Verrucomicrobiales bacterium | reverse complement strand
CGACCGGATTCACAAGCACTTCTTCAACGACGGGGCCTTCACTCCGGCCAACAACATCGAACGTCTGCGTAAGCGGGTGGACGAAGCCCGCCTCGGCTTCATTTCGGAGGCGGCGCGCTGGAACTTCCGCAGCCCGGCCTCCTGGGAATCGTATCAGTCCAACCTGATGAGCAGCCATTTTCCGGGACTGACCAATACCATGATCGGGCGCTTCAGATCTCAGGGAATGTATCCCGATATCATTGCCCCGGTATTCAGCCAGCATGGCGGATCCGTCCTCCACACTACCTCCGTCACCATGTCAACCGATGCGGACACGATCTACTATACCCTGGACGGAAGCGACCCGCGCCTTCCCGGTGGGATTGCCAATCCCACCGCCTCCCTGACCTCCTTCGGTGGTGGCAATCCGGCCGATCCCCCCCAGACCTTCATCACTACCGGACACGTGTGGAAATTCCTCGATGATGGCAGCGACCAGGACACAGCCTGGCGCCAGAACGGGTTCAATGACACCTCCTGGTCTGAAGGTCCCTCCGAACTCGGCTACGGCTCCGATGGAGAGGGATCGGGCACGACCGTCTCGTTTGGACCGAGCAGCAACAGCAAATACGCCACCACCTACTTCCGGACCGACGTGGACATCCCCGACCCCTCCAGGTTTCTTCGCTTCACTCTCCGACTGAAGTAAGACGACGCGGCCGCGGTCTATCTCAACGGATCCGAAATAATCCGCACCCCCAACCTGTCGAACAATGCCGACTACGACCAGTATGCCAGCAGCACCACCAGCAGCGAGGATTCGTGGTTCGACTACACCATCCCGATCAGTTCGTTCCACCCCGGAACAAACAAACTTGCTGTTGAGATCCATCAGGGCAGCGGCACCAGTTCGGACATGCGCATGGATATGGTCCTCCGAGGAGAGACCACCGCCGGAGGAGGCGGAGGAGGCGCAGGCGACAACGTCTCCAATCCCATATTCTTCACTGAACCTGCCAAGCTGCGGGCCCGGGCCTATAATAACGGCACGGGGGAGTGGAGCGCCCTCAACGAAGCCCTCTTCACCATTGATACGGAACCGGCAGCCCCGGGCAATCTCGTCATTGCTGAAATGCACTATCATCCCGCCAACCCGGGCACGGCAGCTGAGTCTGCAGTGAGCACCGACCGCGACGACTACGAGTTTCTCGAGTTCCTGAACATCGGATCAAGGAACATTGACCTCACCGGCGTCCGCTTCAACGAAGGTATCAACTTCACCTTCCCCGATAATACCGTCCTTGCTCCCGGGGCCCGCCTGCTTCTCCTCCGCAATCACCTCGCCTACGAGGCGCGCTACGGTTCCCTTCCCGGCATCCAGTGGTTCGAATACACCGGTCGCCTCAGCAACGACGGCGAAGCCGTCATCATCTCGGGTGCCGATCTCGAACCGATCCTCGATTTTTTCTACAACGACCAGCTCCCCTGGTCCACTGCAGCCGACGGGACCGGCCCCAGTCTGGTTCTGGTCAATCCCTCTGGAGATCCGGACCACGGCCAGGCTGCCAGCTGGACCGCCAGCCGGAACCCGGGCGGTTCTCCCGGAACGACGGAGCCCACCGGAGTGGACTACGCCACCTGGGCCGCCAGCAGGAATGTTCAGGGAGGGCCCAGCGATGACGATGACCACGACACCGTCAGCAACTTCATGGAGTTTCTCCATGGTTCAAACCCGAATTCAGCGGACACCACCCGGGAGTTGCAGATCAGCGTAGAGAGCCTTGAGATCAATGGTCAGGTCGACGACTATCTCATCATCACCTACCAGAAGAATCTCAATGCGCTGGGCACTCTTACCATCGAACTCTCCAGCGACCTCGTCACCTGGACCTCCGATCCCAACCGAATCGAACCTCTCACGCAGGTCGACAATGGAAACGGCACCGCCACCGTAACGGTACGCCCGGAGAACCCGGTGAGCGCTCAGGGCAACATCTTCTTTGCCCGGTTGCGGGGAGAGTGATCCTGCAGATTCCAAAGGTCTTCGGGAGAAGGAGCTTGCCATTTTATGAGGCTGCCCTGACCCGGAGGGATCTCTCCCCTCCCGGCAGCCTGGTCCCGGAACCGGAATGGCCTTGAGAAAGGGTTCACGATCCGGCTGACCATACCGCCGTTATCAGGCAGCGTCATGAAACAGGCCCTCGCTTTGCCATGACAGGACTGCGTGATTGAAAGAGGCCCGGATTTCTGCGGTAACTTCGCGAAGCACATGAAAATTCACCCTGCCGGCGCTATCCTTGCCGTCCTCATCGGCACCCTCGCGATCACCCACGCCGACATCTACAAGATTCGCATCGACCCGCACTGGGCTCCCGATGGCTCCTGGATGTGGTATCGCAACGATCTGGCAAAGGGCGAACGCGAGTTCATCCTGGTCGACCTGAAAAAAGGGCTGCGCCAGCGAGCCTTCGATCACGACAAGTTGGCCACCGCCCTCAAGGAAACCGGTGCGGGTGAACCCGGGGCCACTCAACTGCCACTTGAGGATCTGAGCTTTGATCTGCGGAACGGAACTACCTCATTCCGCATGCAGGGGAAATGGTACCGGTGCGACCTCGGGAACTACCGGATTGAATCCGTCGAGAAACCACAGGATCCAGCCCCTGCGCCCAAGGAGGAGGAGAAAGGGGGCCCACCTCAAGGCAAACCCTACCGTGCAAGCCGCGACGTCTCTCCGGACGGACGGTGGCGGGCCTACATCAAGGACCACAACCTCTGGGTCCGCGCCAACGAGGAGGGATCCGGGGAGATCCAACTCTCCACCGACGGAGCAGACGGGAACAGCTACCAGGCTCCTTTCTGGGCTCCCAACTCAAACAACCTGGCAGCCTTCCGCGTCCAACCGGGTGAAGTGGGCGAGGTTCACATGGTCGAATCCTCTCCCCGGGAAGGGGGTCGGGCTAAACTGCATACCCGCCGCTACGCTCTGCCTGGCGACAAGTTCGCCATTCACGAGCTCAACTGGTTTGACCTCGCCAGGCGCGAGCACAGGAAACCGGAAGTCGACCTCATCGACTTCCGCGGTCCTCATCTTCGCTGGACCGAGGACGGCCGGCATTTCCGCTATGAGAAAATCGATCGTGGACACCAGCGGTTCCGCATCATCGAAGTGGACATCCTCACCGGCAAACACCGGAACATCATCGATGAGAAGACCAAGACCTTCATCTGGACAGAACACGCATTGAGACTGGGAATGCCACGGATCAACTGGCTCAAGGGCACAAAGGAAATACTCTATCTTTCCGAGAAGGACGGCCACCGGCACATCTACCTTGTCGATATCGCCTCCGGCACCATGAAGCCGGTCACCAGGGGTGAATTCGTGGTGCGTCACGTGGACAAGGTGGACGAGGAAAAGCGACAGATCTGGTTCCGCGCAAGCGGAAGGCACAGGGATCAGGATCCCTACCTCATGCACTTCTACCGCGTCAATTTCGACGGAGCCGGTTTCACGGCTCTCACTGAGAGCGATGGCGATCATGAAATCCATTATTCGCCGGACCGGAAGTTCATCATCGACACCTATTCCCGGATCGACCGTGCCCCTGCCCACGAGTTGCGCCGCGTTTCCGACGGCAGGCTCGTCTGCACACTGGAGGAAACTGATATCAGCGAACTGGTGGCCACCGGATGGGAACCACCTGAGGTCTTCTCCGCCAAGGGCCGCGACGGAACAACCGGCATCTGGGGGATCGTGTGCAAGCCCGCTGATTTCGACCCCTCCAGGAAATATCCGGTCCTTGAGGACATGTATGCCGGTCCTCACGACTCCTACGTCCCCAAGCGCTGGAACCCTGGCCGGCGCTACTCGGGATGGACCGATATGGGATTCGTCGTGATCAAGGTGGACGGGATGGGAACTGCCAATCGCTCCAAGGCCTTTCACGACGTGTGCTGGAAGAATCTGAAGGACGCCGGATTCCCCGATCGCATCCTGTGGCACAAGGCCTACGCAAAGGGGAATCCCTGGTACGACATCACACGGGTGGGCATCCATGGCGGCTCGGCTGGTGGACAGAGCTCCACCGGCGCTCTTCTCTTCCACCCCGACTTCTACAAGGTGGCGGTCTCGTCCTGCGGCTGTCACGACAACCGCATGGACAAGGCTTCCTGGAATGAGCAGTGGATGGGCTACCCCGTTGGTCCACACTACGCGGAATCCTCCAATATCGACAATGCCCACCGCCTGGAGGGGCGACTCCTCCTCATTGTGGGAGAACTCGATCGCAATGTCCCGCCCGAGTCGACCCTGCGACTGGCCGACGCCCTCATCCGTGCCAACAAGGATTTCGATCTGATTGTCGTCCCTAACGGGGGCCACGGGGGCGGAGGACGTCATGGCGACCGCCGCCGGAAGGATTTCTTCCGCAAGAACCTCCTTGGAATCGAGCCTCCCAATTACAACGCCTCGAAGTAAGCTCCCCTTCTCCCGATCATGAATGCACATCCATCCTGCCTGCTCTCCGTGACTCTGACGCTTTTGGGAACCACTCTTCTCCAGGCCCAGGTTTCCACCGACGGTCCACGCTACACCCCCCCGGGAGGCCACGAGATCGTCACCGCCCACACCAACGACTTTCGCGATTTGCTGGACCGCTACCCCCGGGACCGGGAGACCTTCCAGCGCGAGTTCCCATCCCGGTTGGAGGAGAAACGGCTCGCAGGACTGGAGAAGTTCTTTGAGGCCTGGCACCGCGTCCTCCTTGAAATGGACTTCGATAAGATGAATCGATCGGGCCAGGTCGATTACATCCTCTTTCGCCTTCGCCTGGAACGGGACCAGGAACAGTTTGCCAGGGAAGCCGCCCATTTGCGAACGATTGCCGCCCTCCTTCCCTCCGTGGGGGAGATCACGGCCCTGGAATACCGGAGACGATCCCAGGATAAATACGACCCGCAAAAGCTCGCGCCGAAACTCGAGAAACTGGCCCGTTCCATCGACGAAAAACGTCGGGAGGTGGAAGAGATTGTAGCCGGGAGCCGGAAGCGACAGCGGGAAGAAGGCCGAGACGAGATGGCCGAGAAGAACTTCAAAACCGCCGAGGACGCGTCCCGCGAACTGCAGCGGGTGGTCGAGAACTGGTTCAACTACTACCGTGGCTACAATCCCCTCCTCACCTGGTGGATCACCGCTCCAAGCAAGAAGCTGTCAACCTCTCTCGGCGCCTACGCCGACGTCTTCAAACCCGATCCCAAACACAAACCCAAGCCGATCCAGAAACCGAAGAAGGAAGGATTCAACGGTGAGAATCATGCCTCCCCGGTTGGCGAGGAACAGCTTGCCACGTTGCTGCGGCAGGAAATGATCCCCTACCCCGCCGCCGAGTTGATTCGTCTCGG
>DMYM01000422.1 GCA_003483645.1 Verrucomicrobiales bacterium | reverse complement strand
CCAAGGCCGCCGACCACCGGCTCTCGCGAATCTGGGATGCCGCTCTCATCGAGCTCGACAGCCCGATTTCCCCGGACGTCATCGCTGGAGTTCCGCCCACGACAAAACCCGCGGGGAAAGATCTCATGGTTCACCTTGCCGGTTACGGCCATCGAGGCAACGGCCTGCTGGGAGACTACCAGCCTCCCGGAACCCTAACCCTTGGGCGGAACTTCTTTGACCAGAGGCCAACACCGGAGCTGCTGCTCAGCCTTGGCCTCCCTCAAGACTACGGGCCGCTCCTGATCCATCGTTTCGATCCGGATAAGAATGAAGCACATTTTGCCGCAGGAGATTCCGGTGGACCCGGTCTTGTCCTCGATTCCGACGGCAGGGTCCGCATCGCCAGCCTGAACCTTGGACGCCATCGCGGTCCCTCCGACCATGACCACCGGCTCAACGGCTCCTTTGGGGAACTGGGGCTCTCGCTTGACGCTTCGTCGCTCCATCCCTGGCTCCAGCCGTTTCTTTCCCAGCACAGACAAGCACTGAACAACGGAACCCGAACCCCCCCACCACCAGACAAATGAAACGTAACCCCCACCCCATTCACCGCCTCGGCTGCTCCCTGCTCGGTCTCGCGGGCAGCCTTACCTTCGGCCAGGAGATTGAATCCACCCAAGTCCATGGCGATTCCGTTCGCGTCCGTATCAGAGCCCCGCAGGTTGAAATCGAACGGATTAATCCGGATGGCACCACCGTTACCGAAGCGGTAACCACTGAAAACCAGCGCATCATAGAGCTTGAGATCCCCATGGACGTTCCCACCAAACTGTTTCGGGCCAGGGTTCAGATTGGTGGCCAGGAGTTTGGCTCAGCCGTTCGACCGATTGTGGAGGAGGGGTCCGTCCCCAACCCGGACGACATCCGGCCCTCCTCTCTCAACCTCCAGGGGAACCTTCTCACCCTTCAGTTTCCTCCGGAGCACACCGCAGTCCGGAACAAGGAATTTTTCCCTGAAGGCTTCCCCCTCTTTCTCAATGAGGGATCGGTGACTTTCCAGCCCGGCCGGGCTCCCGGCAGCTTCACCGCCTCACTTCGAGCTGGAGTTATCGACACGTTCAGCGCCGAGCTCAAGGGCTCGCTGAATCGTCTCCGGAACCTGGGTGATGGCACCGTCCCCGTTTACATGGGTCGCCAGTTGACTGGCCACCTCCCGGTTCCGGATCCGGAATCCCTCGGAGACAACTTCGATCTGTTCCCATTCCTCAACAACAGGGAAATTCAGCCTCTCTCCTGTTCGGGTGGTCCCATCCTTGGATCTGCGGCAGCCGTTGATCCGAAGAAGTCCCTCATGATCACCGACCTCTCGGTGGTCGAAGATCCGGACCGCACCTTCGACCTCTTTAACCCGGGGGCGATCTCCTACCTTGATCCGGTAACAAGCCGCCCCCGGAAGTGGACCTTCGGTTTCCTCATGGAGGAAATGTGCAACTCCTCCCTCACCGGTCTTGACCCCAAGGTCTTCACCCGCCGCTGGATCCAGCATTTCGAAGCCTTGCAGGTGATCAACTTCGACCCCGTGCCGGATCGTGGAGGGGCCGTTCAAGCGCAGATCATCAACAAATGGCAGGCCCGGAATCTGGCGGAGGGCCTCGATCCGCTGGACCTGAAGAACGCTCCCTTCCGTCTCACCGCCATCGTGAACCGGGTCGACCTGCGCAGTGCCTCCGGCTACGCAGCTGGTGATGCCGGGGAATGCCGCTTCGTGTTCTGTGCCTACAACCTCGACACGGGTGCACACCTGCCGATGACCGTCATCTTTGAATATGGGGTTCCCCTGGGAACCTGTCCCCAGATCAAGGATTGGGCCAACCGGTGGCATCAACTGGGCACCCTGCCCTTCGGAGCGGTCTACAATACCGAACTCGAGACCCTCACCGATGTCGTGGCCCTTGCGAATTCCAATCCTTCCAAACCCAATGGGAGCGCAATTAATCAGATTCGTTCGAACAACTTCATCGGGCCGGGACCCTGGACCCTGCGCGAGTGGCAGATCACGGGGGCCGGGGTGGCCCCCAACGACCTCACCGCAGTCACCACCAAGCAGACGCCTGCTGACTCGAAAATGGGTACGGTGGATCTGGCCAACTACATCAACACCTATGAGGCTGATATCCTGGCGGGCTCCCATACCGTCCCGCTTTCCTTCCCGGGAGCCACACCCTTTCTCTCGGGAAAATCCGCTGTTCTGGCCCCCGATTTCTTCTGGAATACAAGCGGGATCCTGAACAATGACGCCCGTCACTGTTTCTCCCTCAATACCTGCAACGGATGTCACGGAGGTGAGGCTGGGACACATCTTCCCCCGATCGGGCCATTATCCAGCGGGACCCCGAGCTTCGTTCACATCGCCGAGCGCAATGTCGGGATTGAGTCCCACCTTTCCCGTTTCCTTACCGGAACAGGGACAGCCCTTTCCGATCCTGTGAGTGGTGTTCCCCGCGTCTTTGACGATCTCACCCGCCGGGCAGCCGATCTCGACTTCGTCGCCAACATGCCCTGCCTGATGATCTCCCTTTCGCCAGCCCTGGCAACCAGGTCTCACTAACAAGAACAAAAGACCAAGAAC
>DMYM01000017.1:7058-10069 GCA_003483645.1 Verrucomicrobiales bacterium | reverse complement strand
CCTCGGTCCGCTCCATCCGTGCCATCACGGTGAGCAGCACATTCCCCGCTGCGGGCAGGTCATCCATGCGCTCCGGACCGGGCGGAACCTTTCGGCGATCCGGTTCAAAGTGGCCTGCCAGGTGCCGGGTCACCGCGTGCTGCAGCATGAATTCGAAGAGGTCAACCTTCTCATCCGTGGCTATGATCCAATGCATCAACTGGATGAAGCGGCCATACTCCGGCTGACTCATGTGTCGGAGAGTGGGCATGCAGAGGTCCAAAAGGGCAATCTTCTCGGCTGAATGGAGCGACTCCAGCAGTTCCTGCCAGTCCTCACCTTCCCTCAAAAAATCCGAACCCATTCCCTTTCGCAGTCCCTCAACCTGCTCCTGGCGCTGTTGCCTGTCCCTGGAAAGGAGCATGGCGAAGATCAGTCTCTGGGCCCCTCCGCGATCCTGCGAGGCGGAACGCAATCTCTCATCCAATCCGTCGTGAATGCGCTGCCCCGCCTCCAGAGACCACCGGGTTTCCTGACCCAGGTCACTCAATGCCACCATTGCGTTCACGCTTCCGCTTAAGCGCTGAACCGGAGCGAGATTCGCGACCGCCCCCGATTCCCCCTCCTCCTCAGCTGCCGCCCCAACCTCTCCCCGTTGTCGCTTCAGAATCTGCTGACGCGATTCGTCGTACGATCCCGCCAGGGACTGGTTCTTGTTCAGGGCCACAGAGTCAAACCCTCCAACCCAGTCCGGCTCCAGGGCCCGGATCCGCACTTGTAGCGGTGGATGAGTGGCCATGCCCCACTTGAAAAGACCACCCTCTGCAAAGAACATGTGACTGACCGCAAGGGCCTGCGGACTCCGTACACTTGATCCATCATTCCACCCCCCGATTTTCTTGAGCGCTCCGGCCAGTCCCGCGGGTTCCCGGGTGAACTGCACCGCCGAGGCATCGGCCAGAAATTCCCGCTGACGCGAGACGGCGGCCTGGATGAGACGGGCAAAGATCGCGCCAATTCCCCCGACAAGAAAGAATACCCCAGCGATGACAACCACTATGACCAACGCCCGGACACCCCCCCCATTTCGGTCTCGACGGTTCCCGCTCGACACACGCGGCTGGAACGCAGAGCGGAGAATAGAGTGGAGAATGGTGCGCCCGGTGAGCATCAGAATGAGAAGCCCGAAAATCACCGCGATGAGACGCATGTTCAGCCGCATGTCCCCATTGTGGATGTGGCTGAATTCATGTGCCACGACCCCCTGCAGCTCGGAACGGGAGAGGAGTTGGAGGCACCCCCGGGTGACTCCGATCACGGCATTGGAGGGCTTCGTTCCCGCCGCGAAGGCGTTGATCCCCATTTCCTCGTCCATCACATAAACCTGCGGCACCGGGGTCCCGGACGCGATGGCCATTTCCTCCACCACGTTGAGCAACTGCCGTTCCTCCAGGTCCCGCGTATGGGGGAGGACGAGGCGTCCGCCCAGATCCTTGGCAACCACCCTCCCGCCCTGCCGCAACTGGCTCGACTTGTAAGCGCTTCCCCCGAAGATCAGGAGGCAGGTCATCCCGGCGATGGAGATGAACCACCCGGGTTCCCAGAGATCCAGCCGGTCGCCGGCCAGTTTCATCCCGAAGATCACCCCGAAATAGGCCACGAAGACGATGGCGACCACTGCGCATATGAAATAAAAGACCAGCCACTTCGTCCGGCGACGGGCCCGGTCCTGTGTCTCGAAAAAGTTCATGGAGACAGGGCGATCGACTAAAACCTCAACCGTCCGCCCCGCTGCTTCCTAGTCGAAACTGACATCCACCCGCTCCCGCTCCTCCGCGGTGGTAACCTCAAAGAGGACGGCCTGCCGGAAGCTGAACATCCCCGCAATGATATTGGTCGGAATGGTCTCAGTCTGAGTGTTGTAGAGCGTGACTGCGTCGTTGTAGGCCTGACGCGAAAAACTCACCTTGTTCTCCGTGCTGGTGAGCTCCTCACTGAGTTGCATCATGTTCTGGTTCGCCTTGAGGTCCGGATAGGCCTCCGAAAGAGCGAAGAACTTTCCGAGCATCGATCCCAGGCCGGCCTCCGCCGCCATCAACCCCTTCATCTGACCGGCATCATCCGGGCTCAGTCCCTCCCGCGCGCTGGCAGCGGTATTGCGGGCCTCGATGACCGCTTCCAGCGTCTCACTCTCGTGTTTCATGTAGCCCTTGGCCGTCTCAACCAGGTTCGGAATGAGGTCATGGCGCCGCTTGAGTTGCACGTCTATCTGGGCAAAGGCGTTGCGATAGCGGTTGCGCAATCTCACCAGTCCGTTGTAGCCCCCGATCAACCAGAAGATCAGAAGGAGGACGATCGCGCCGAACACGATGAGAATAACCCCGTTTGTCCCCAACGCCGCCAAATTGCCAAAAAGAGATTCAATCATGATACGATGTGGGGGATTCTAGCGCTCCTCTCCCCCTGCGCCATTACAAAAGGAAAGACAATTTGGAGCACCCAGCCCTCTAGGAACTTCCCTGCATGAACCCGTCCACTCCCATCGCCGACCAGCGATTCGCGGTCATTGACTTCGAGTCCGCCGGGGCCAGTCGGGGACGCACTGACGTGCCTGTTCAGGTGGGTATTGCCCTCTGGTCGCCGGAGGAAGGACTGGGAGACTCCCTTTGCTCCTTTCTCTCCACTGACCAGAAGATCACCTGGGCGGCCAGGAAGGTTCACGGCATCAGCGCTGAAGACCTTGCCGAAGCGCCATCTCTTCTCTCTCTCTGGCCCGAGATCCGGCGCTTCCTTGCGGACCGGGTGGTGGTCGCCCACGGGCACGGCACCGAAAAACGCTTCCTGCGGGCCTTTCCGGGGCATTCCTTCGGACCCTGGATCGACACCCTGAGCCTAGCGCGGGCGGCCTGGCCCACCTTGCCCTCCTTCGCTCTCGGCGACCTGTGCCAGCACTTCGACCTGGTCCCCCGTCTCGACGAGATCCACCCGGAACGCCGCTGGCATGATGCCCTCTACGATGCCTCCGCCTCCGC
>DMYM01000017.1:6091-6667 GCA_003483645.1 Verrucomicrobiales bacterium | reverse complement strand
CTTCTTCTCCACCCCGATCTGTCGGCCTGGCGGGCCCTCCGGCGTTCGTAGTCCTTGCCAAGCGAACCCTCCCCGTCCAGAAACCGCCTGCAACCAATTTTCCGTCGTGCCAACCGTCACCGTCAATCTCCCCGATCGTTGCTACGACATCCTCGTCGAACCGGGCAGCATCAACCGCACGGGCGAATGCATCAAAGAGACCGGCCTCACTGGACAGGTGGCTCTCATCACTGACGCCAACGTTGCGCTCCATTACAGCGAGATCGTGCAATCCTCCCTCCAGGAAGCCGGTTTCGAGGTCAGCGCCCACCTCATCCCTCCCGGGGAAGGTTCCAAGTCCATGGAGCAGGTGCAGTCACTCTGCCGTTCGCTCATCGAACAGCATCACGACCGCGGCAGCTTTGTCGTCGCCCTCGGTGGCGGGGTCGTCGGGGATGTGGCCGGTTTTGTGGCCTCCATCTTCTACCGGGGCATTCCCTTTGTGCAGATTCCCACCACCATCGTGGCCCAGGTCGACAGTTCGGTCGGAGGGAAGACGGGAGTGAACGTTCCCGAGGGCAAGAACCTGATCGGAAC
>DMYM01000017.1:0-5747 GCA_003483645.1 Verrucomicrobiales bacterium | reverse complement strand
CTCGTCCTCGTGGACCCGGATGTTCTGGCCACCCTGCCCGACCAGGTCTTTCACGAGGGCTTCGCCGAGGTGATCAAGCACGCTGCCATCCGGGATGCCGGCATGCTGGAGAAAATCGAGGCCATGGATCCGGACGACAGAAAGGTCGACCCCGATCTCATTGCCGACAACCTCGCCATCAAGGCCCGCATCGTGGAAGAGGACGAAAGGGAAACCTCGGGCACCCGCGCCCTCCTCAATTTCGGACACACCATCGGACACGCCATTGAGGCTACCGCCGAGTATGGCACTCTCCTCCATGGAGAGGCCATCTCCCTCGGTGTGCGGGCCGCCCTCTACCTTTCCGAAAAGAAGGCCGACCTGTCGCAGGAGGAAACCGCCCGCCTTCTCGCGATTCATCGGCAGTGGCATCTACCCCTCCTCCTGGATCTGGATATCAGCACCGAGGTTGTCATGGACGCCCTCGCCCGCGACAAGAAGTTCACCTCCGGCCGGATTCGCTTTGTCCTCCTGAAACGCCTGGGTGAAGCCTTCGTCTCCGACGAAATCACCCGGGAAGACATCATCGAGGCCATCGAGCACGTGCGCACGCCCATTTAGAAGGCATCACTCGCTTCTGACCTCCTGACTCCCGGCCACCCGTTTCCTACTCGTTCTCCTCGTCCGCAAACGCCTTGCGCGGGAAGCGCACACGATCGACGAGACGCTGCACCTCCTCCGGCGGCGCTTTGGTCTTGAGTGACAGCCCGATCGCAATGGTGAAGTTGATCAGCATCCCGATCGTGCCGATTCCTTCCGGGGAGATCCCGAAGAGCCAGTTCTCGGCAACGTTGGCAGCCTTGTCGATGAACTTGAAGTAGATGATGTAAGAGGTCGTAAAGACGATCCCCACCACCATTCCGGTGATCACCCCGTAAAGGTTGGCCCGTTTCCAGAAGATGCCGAGGATGATGGCCGGGAAAAAGGATGAGGCTGCCAGACCGAAGGCGAAGGCCACCACCGCCGCCACGTAGTCCGGCGGATGGATTCCGAAGTATCCGGCTACCAGGACGGCCCCACCCGCCGCAAAGCGCGCCAGGCGAAGTTCCTGTTTGTCGGTGAGGTCGGGTCGGAAGGTCTTCTTCACGAGGTCGTGAGCCACCGAGGTCGAGATCACGAGCAATAACCCTGCCGCGGTGGACAAGGCCGCCGCCAATCCTCCGGCCGCCACCAATCCGATCACCCAGGGCGGCAAGTTTGCGATTTCCGGATTCGCGAGAACGATGATGTCACGGTTCACGGTGAGTTCGTTCACGGCAAGATCGGCGGCCTTGCCTGGCTGACCCTCTTCCGTTTTCCCGGTGTACTGGATTAGTTCGTCCCCGTTCTTGTCCTCCCACTTGAGCAAGCCGGTCTCCTCCCAATTCTTAAACCAGGAGGGCATCTCCTCGTACTTCTGATTCGAAACCGTATCGAGGAGGTTCGTCCGGGCGAAGACTGCGACCGCCGGTGCCACCGTGTAGAGAATGGCGATGAAGAGCAGCGCCCAAAATGCTGAACTTCGCGCCGCCTTCACTTTCTTGACGGTGTAGAATCGGACGATCACGTGCGGCAGTCCGGCCGTTCCCAGCATGAGGGCGGCGGTAATACAAAAGATGTCGAGCTTCCCTTTGACGCCCTCGGTGTAGGCTCCAAATCCCAACTCCGCGCTCACTCCGTCGAGCCGGTCCAGCAGGTACTCGCCGCTGGCGAGATGCTCCCCGCCGAAGCCGATTTGCGGAATGGGATTTCCGGTCATCTGGATCGCGATGAAGATGGCCGGCACCGTAAAGGCAAAGATCAGGACACAATACTGCGCTACCTGGGTGTAGGTGATCCCCTTCATCCCCCCCATCACCGCATAGAAAAACACGAGTCCCATTCCGATCATGA
The DNA here is from genome assembly GCA_003483645.1 of Verrucomicrobiales bacterium. Lineage (GTDB taxonomy): Bacteria > Verrucomicrobiota > Verrucomicrobiia > Verrucomicrobiales > Akkermansiaceae > Roseibacillus_B. The sequence continues at coordinate 3,836 of DMYM01000017.1, read as the reverse complement.
CCCCGGCCTCCTTGTCAACTTTCAGGAAACGGGAAAAGACGATCCCGACGCCCTGCATCTGTCCGCAGACGTAGGTGAACGACACGAAGACCGCGCATACCACCGCCACGATCCGAGCCGTGCTCGAATAGTAGCGATCGCCAATGAAGTCCGGAACGGTGAACTTGCCGAAGCGACGAAGGTAGGGCGCGAGGAGGAGCGCGAGGAGCACGTAACCCCCGGTCCAGCCCATGAGATACATCGAGCCATCACGCCCCATGAAGGAGATCAAACCCGCCATCGAGATAAAGGAGGCCGCGCTCATCCAGTCCGCCGCGGTCGCCATCCCGTTCGCGACGCTCGGCACCCCCTTGCCCGCCACATAGAATTCCCCGGTTGACTTGGCTTTGGACCAGATTGCGATCCCGATGTAGATCGCGAAGGTGACCGACGCGATTCCGAGGGTCCAAGACTGGACCGGGTCCATCTGGGCGAGAATAAGTGAGTCCAGCATCGCTTTACAAATCGTCCCCTTCCGCACCCAGCAATTCCCGGTCCAACCTGTTCATTACGAACACGTAAACCGCGATTAGGACAAGGAACACGTAGATGCTTCCCTGCTGCGCAAACCAGAAGCCCAGCTTGAAGCCGGTCCCCGGAATTCGGATCGTATCGAGCTGGTCCACGAAGAGGATCCCGCACCCGTAGGAGACGATGAACCAGACGGCCAGCAATCCTCCCAGCCAGCTCAGGTTCTTCCGCCAATAGCGGGCCCGGGCTTCGGGCGTAGGGGTGCTGCTCATCGCGGCGGGGTCTAACAACGACTCCCCGGTCTGTGAAGAACTTTCCCCGGAGCAGCTGTGAGTAAGTGCCAAGCCTTGGCCTTTCGTGCTTCCAATGCGGCATCCCCGGTGCCAGCGTGGCCGCCGTCGCTATGTCCTCGGCTTCCGTCTCTTTCCTCGGCTTTGAGAACCTCCCGGCAGACGGCGTCCTGCTCGTTCCCGGCCGTCTGCCACACCGTGAATTGCTCAGCCTGGCGTCCCTCCTCGCCCCCCGGTCCATCACCTGGCTGATCGAGGAAGGAGCCATGGTTGAACCGGAGACGCGGGATTATCTCGCCCGCGATGATGTGCGGGCTGCTACCTTCTCGCAGGAGGATCCTGATCCCACTGCCATCGGCGAGGCCCTGAGACCCAAACTTGAGGATGGCGCCCTCCTGGTTTTCATCCCGGGCGATGCGGCCGCTCGCCGTGGCACCGCCTGCCATATCACCCCGGCTCACCTTGCCTTCCTCTGCGCCCTGAATCTCCCCACCCTCCCGGTGGCCGTTTCGATTCCTGCCGAACTCCGCCTCGCCACTGAATCGCCCTCCCGGCTCCCGTCCGCCATCTTCGTCCTCGGCGACCGCCTCGACGGGGAAGAGATCACCGTGCCGGGCTACCATGAGAGCCTCCTGCGGGCTTCGGAGACCGCATTCAGTTCGCGACAATTCCTTGAGGACTCCCTGGCTGAGCATCTCCTGACCGGCCTGAAGAATCACGGCGGGGTCTGCATTCACGACGGTTCCGATGACAGTTCCCTGCCCTACTCAAAGCTCCTGGCCGCCGCCATCGCCCTCTCCAGGGAGATCCGGGATGCCACCGACAAGAAACGGGTTGGAATCATCCTCCCCCCCGGCAAGGGAGGTCTCCTTGCCAACATCGCCGTCCTCTTCGCCAACAAGATTCCGGTCAACCTGAACTTCACTGCCTCCCAGGAAGCAGTCCAGTCCGCCATCAAGCAGAGCGACCTCGACAAGTTCATCACCGCTGATCCCTTTGTCCGCAAGGTGCCCACCTTCCCGTGGCCACCCAACCGCGACCTCCTGCTTATCGAGCGCATCCTGCCCACCATCGGGAAGCGCATTAAGAAGTGGTTCCTGCTCTCCAGAATTCTCCCCACCGCACTGCTCACCCGCCTGCTTGGATTGAACAAGGGCAGCCGTGGGGACGACGAGGCGATCCTTCTCTTCACCTCCGGTTCCTCGGGCGAACCCAAGGGAGTTCCCCTCAGCCACCGCAACGTGCTCGCCAACGTCTGCCAGTTCGGCACCCGGCTCTCCCTTCCGCCCAACGCCGGAATCCTGGGATCGCTCCCCCTCTTCCACTCCTTCGGCTGCACCGTGACCCTCTGGTTCCCGATCATCGAGGGAGCCAGGCTCGTCACCTACCCCAGCCCACTGGAGACCAAGCGACTGGCGGAGCTCATCCATCAGCACAAACTCAATCTTCTGCTTGCCACTCCCACCTTCCTCCGGGGCTACATGAGACGCGTCGACCCGGAGTTGCTCGCCTCCCTCAACCTCGTGGTGACCGGAGCTGAAAAACTTCCCACCAACCTTGCCCGTTCATTCGAGAAGAAGTTCGGCCTGCTTCCCTTCGAGGGCTACGGACTGACCGAGACCTCCCCCGCCACCAATGTCAATCTCCCTGACACGGAAGCGCCCAATGCCCAGACTCCCGTCATCTCGAGCAGCAAACTCGGCTCGGTGGGTCCCTTCCTCCCGGGCATCGCGGTCAGGATCACGGATACCGCCACCGACGAACGGTGTGCCCTTAACGAAAGCGGTATCATCTGGCTCCGTGGAGCCAATATCTTTCCCGGTTACCTGAACCGCGAGGACCTCACCAACGAGGTCATCATCGATGGATGGTTCAAGACCGGCGACGTGGGACGTCTCGACGAGAACGGATTCCTCTACATCGAGGGGCGCATGTCGCGCTTTTCCAAGATCGCAGGAGAGATGGTCCCCCATGAAGTGATCGAAGGACACCTCAACAAGATGCTCGGCCTCGACGGGGAGGAAGAACGAAAGATCGCAGTAGTGGGACTGCCCGACGAAAAGAAGGGCGAGGTGATCGCCCTTCTCTCCGCCGTGCCCAGTGAGGTCCCCGAGCAGGAAATTGTGGACATGCGCTACAAACTGATGGACGAGGGGATACCCTCCCTCTGGTGTCCCAAGTTCATCATCCCCGTGGGTGAGATCCCCGTCCTGGCCTCCGGCAAGCTCGACCTCAAGACCTGTGATCAACTGGCACGGGCCAGCCATGGCAAGTGACGCTGATACCTGGAAGGGAGGAATCGGCATTCTTCCCCATTGTCTGGCCAGACCCTTCCGCGGGACGATCACAACGCCGCCCCCCCAGGATGCGGCTATCGTGCACCTGGCCACCACCCTGAATCCTTACCCTGAATTCCTGGCTCCAACCACACTTCGAGGTTGCCGGCAACCTCCGCTTCGACCGGTTCATGGAGCTCTGCCTCTATGACAATGAGCACGGCTACTACAGCAGCCATGTCCGCACCATCGGTGCCGGGGGCGATTTTGCCCCCACCCCCACTCTGGCTGGAATACTGGCAAAAGCGCTTGCCCAGACCATTCGCCTCTCCGGCCTGCAGGACGTCATCGAGATAGGCGCCGGCCACCTCGCCACTGCGCTCCGACGCGAGCTCAAACCTCCCTTCCTGCGGTTCAGGAAACAGCCACGCTATCATCTCGTGGAACGGGCACCACGACTCCAGTCCGTTCTACGAAAGCAACTCGGGTGCTCGGTGCGATTCCACGCCACGATGGAAAACGCGCTTCAAGCAACCAGCGGCACAGCCTTCATCTTCTCCAACGAACTTGTGGACGCTTTTACCGTTCGTGTCTTTCGAAAAGGCGAGGGCCACTGGCAGGAACTCGTTCTTGAGGCGAGCAGGACCGGAATAGAAGAACAGTGGCATCCAGCGGGTCGCCTTCCGGACTCCTCCCTCCTCAGACAATCGTGGACATCCGGACAGCGTCTCGAGGTCCATGCGAGCTGCCGCCAGTGGCT
>DMYM01000218.1 GCA_003483645.1 Verrucomicrobiales bacterium | reverse complement strand
CCGAGTTCCCGGGCTGCTTGCAGGGGGCGGCTCGTTCGCTCGTAGGTGGTGGCCATGTGCCTGCGCACCTCGAGCATGAGGGCATGGCCGGAAAACATTTCCCGGAACTGGCGCCCCGTGGTGATCACGTCACTGTGGCGGCCTGTCATGGCGTAGCCTTCGATCAGTCTGGCCATTACCCTGGGGCGTTCGGGATGCTCGGTTTGTGCCCGGGAGAACTTCCCTGCAGTCCGGATGATTCCGAAGAGTTTCTCGTCTGCCTCGTAGATTTCGATGAGCTCCAGCATCATGCGGGCGGCTGTGGGAGAGGCTTCCGCGGTTTCCTTGAGGCGGGCTTCCAGGTGAGCAGCGCGATCCTGATCGGCGGCGTGGACAACGCTTGTGACCAGGGTGAGGACGAGGAGAGGCAGGATTCGCGTTTTCAAGATGGAAAGGTTTCTACTCAACTTTCGTGATCGCACAGTCGGTTACTCTTCCGGCGCCGGGGCAGTGGCCTTTTTCAGGGCATCGACGATCTTCTTGGCTTCGGGTGCGATTTCACTTTCAGGAAAGTCGTTGATCAACTGGTCGAAACGTCGACGGGCCTCCTGCTTGCGTCCGAGCTTGTAGAGGCAGCGGCCGTAGTTGAAGAGGATGACATCGAGAAAGTTGGCGTCGGGGTAGTCGGCGAGCACGTTTTCAAAAACGTCGACCGCTCGTGCATAGTCTTCCTTCTGGTAGTAGAAGGCCGCCATCTTGGCCACCGCATCACCGATGCGTCCGGACTCCGGGAAGTTCTCGTAGACAGCCTGGTAGGCCAGGAAGGCCTTCTCGAAGAGCCTCGAGGACTGCTCTGCGGTGGACTTGAGAGCCATCTCCTCGTAGCACTCGCCCACGAAGAACTGCCCTTCGCCGCGCAGGTCGCTATTGGGGAGTTTGGCAATGGCGGAATAAAGCCCGATGGCCCGGGTAAAGTTCTCGCGCTTCCGCTCCACGTGGGCCTGCTGCAGCATGGCCTCGTCAACGAAGGCGCTGGCGGGGAACTCGGTCTGCAGGCGCCGACTCATGGCGAGAGCGAGGTTGAGTTCGTCCATTGCGAAGTAGATCCGCCACAGCTGGACGTAGGTTTCCTCAAGGAGTTTGCCGCCGGTCCTTCGGGCATCCTCCAGGATGCCCTCGCACACGATGAGGGCCTCGCCGTACTTGAGGTCAGCCTTTTCCTTCAGGCCGAATTCCTTGTAATGGTTACCAACCTGGGTAAGGGCGGTGGCGGTGCGGAGCTTGGTCTTGAGTTGCAGTTCCTCGTCGGAAATCTCGGTACGGGTCACTCGCATCTCTCCCAGGTTGCCCTCGATCACCCGGGCCTCAGCGGTACGCGTGAGGGAGTCCTCGCCGAGGTGCCGCTTGTCGAGGTAGACCAGTCGCACCACCTGTCCGGGATCGGCATGGAGGGCGTCGGGCACTCCGCTCCCCGGTTGCAGGGGGAGGGCAAGGCGAAAGACCCCGTTTTCAGCACTCTCACGCAGTTGAACCGGAAGCGAGCGCACCAGTTTGAGCGGATCGATCAGGTCCTTGAGGGTCCCATCCTCGGGGGCTTCTTCCAGTTCGCCGTTGGCCACCCTTTCCGCGATCTCCTCGTCGATCTCCTCGGGAGTCTTGCGGCTGTAGACCTGCACGGAGGCCTCCAGGCGGTCGGCCTGCGGGGTGAGGTCGTGATCGGCATCGGAGACCTGGAGGTGGAGTCGCTTGCCCAGGACCGCGGCCTGGAGGTCATGCTGGTAGGTTCCGTCCGCAATGCGTGCGATGCCGTTACCCACCACGAGGACTTCCTTGAGGCGCTGCTCATTGGTGCCTCTGTCGGCTGTGTGCCGGTCGAGGTAGGAAACCGTGATGAGGTCACCACCCCGGACCTCGATCATGCCATTGCCGGGTTCAGGTCTTCCGAGCTGTGTCACAATGCTGCCCAGGGTCATCTTGGCATTGCGCCCGACGGTATCACAGAGAACCTTTTCCCGGTCGCCGGTCCTCGTCTGGCAGATCACTTCTACCTGCTCGTCTGGTTCGAGAATGGCAAAGTCCCTGTCATCGATCTTGATGTAGAGGCGTTTGCCTGCTTCCACTTTTTCGATCCTGGCGTCGTTGTCGGAGAGGGCGGTCCCCACCTTCTCAAGTGCTTCGATGGCACGGCTGTAGTGTCCCTGTTTGAAGTGGCCAAGTCCGATATAGTAGTAGGCCTCATTGACTTCGGGCGACGCGGGAAAGTTCTCGATCACCTGCCGCATGATCTTGAAGCAGTTTCCGTAGCGGCCTGCTTCGTAGTAGCAGGTGCCCGTGTTCAGGAAGGCGTAGGCCCGCAGCTGGTCGTTGGGATTGGTCTCCTCGGCAGCGGCCTGGTAGTGGCCCCGGGCCTTGTCGAACTGGCGCAGTTCCTTCAGGAGATGATCGGCGAGACGAAGGTGCGCCTCGAAACGGATCGGGCTGCGCGGGTAGCGCTCGATGACCGATTCCCAGATCTCAAGGGCCTTCTCGTTTTCACCCACCTCCAGGCGGGCATCACCGGCCTGCAGGAGCTTGCGGGCGGCCCGGTCTTCAACGATCGAACCGCGTTCCGCGGCCGCCGGCTGCTGTGCAACCGCCACCGGCAGGAGGGTGGCGACCGGGAGGAAAGCGAGGAGAGAAAGAACTGCGTATGGCACGGTGTTCTATACGAACAGTTCCCGGATGGGCTGTCCATCTTTCCGCAATAAACGCATTGGCCTACCCTGCTGGGTGATGATCTCCCGGTTGAGATCAATTCCGAGGGCGTGGCAGACGGTGGCGTGGAGATCAAAAGGTTTCACCGGACGTTCGGCCGGGTCCATCCCGTCCTCGTCGGATGCCCCGATGATGGTGCCGCCCTTGATGCCGCCGCCAGCCATGAAGGCACTGAAGACTCGGGCCCAGTGGTCACGTCCACCCCCGTCGTTGATGCGTGGGGTCCGTCCGAACTCGGAGAGGACCAGCACCAGCGTTTTGCTTAGCAGGCCGTTGGCCTTGAGGTCGCTCAGGAGAGAGGCGAGGGCGGGATCCATGGTTGCGCCGTGGTTGCGCATGGCTTCGAAGATGGTGCCGTGGTTGTCGAAGCCACCGCGGTTGACCTGGACAAAGCGTACGCCTTTTTCCACCAGGCGTCGCGCGAGGAGGGCGCCTCGTCCGAACTCGGTGTTGCCATAGCGCTCCACCGTGGCGGGATTCTCCTCGTTCAACTCGAAGGCTTTCAGAGCAGGGCTTTCCATGAGGGCAATGGCGTCCTTGAGAGCAGTTTCGGAGGCCTTGAGCTTGCTGGCACCGAGCTGGTCCGACGTGCGCGCGTTCATTCTGGCGAGGATCTCAAGGCGCTTCTTTCCGCGTGCGTGGTGAATGCCCTCGGGGAAGGCCAGATAGGGATCCTTTTCGCCGGGACGTCCCACGTAGTAGGCTTCACACTGCTGGCCGAGGTAACCTGCGCGGGCCGGGTTTCCACTGATGCTGATGTAGGCAGGCAGGTCGCCCAGTGGATCGCGCTCATGCACAACGATGGAGCCGAGGCCAGGGTGCATCACGTTGGGAGCCTGATTGAAGCCGGTCTGCAATTCATACTGCGCGCGCCCGTGGTCTCCATTGGTTCCCCGGATGGAGCGAATGAGGGCGGCGTTGTGCATCTGTTTGGCAAGTTCCGGAAAGATCTCGGAGATCTCCATCCCGGGTACGCTGGTCTTGATCGGGTTGAATTCACCCTGCACCGGGCGTCCTGGCTTGGGATCCCAGGTGTCAAGGTGGCTCATGCCACCGCTGTTCCAG
>DMYM01000041.1:864-9295 GCA_003483645.1 Verrucomicrobiales bacterium | reverse complement strand
ATCATTTTCTTCTGGGTCGCGCGGATGATCATGGCCGGCTACGAGTTCACCGGCCAGAAGCCGTTCTCCAATGTGTTTTTCACCAGTATTATCCGCGACAAGGAGGGCAGGAAAATGTCGAAGAGCCTTGGCAATTCACCGGATCCGCTCGATCTGATCGCGAAGTACGGAGCCGACGCACTGCGCTACGGGTTGATGCGGATTGCGCCCACCGGCCTTGATGTGAAGTTCGACGAGAAACAGATCGAGGAAGGGCGTAACTTCGCCAACAAGCTCTGGAATGCCTGCCGTTACCGGCAGATGCAGGGAGCGGTTGAGGGGGAGGCTGCGAGCCCCAATATCTACGCGATAGACATTCTGGGAAAGCTGGCCTCGCTTGAGAAGGGGTTGGAGCGGGCTCTGGGCACCTATTCCTTCAATGATGCGGCTCAACAACTCTACCAATTCTTCTGGTCGGAGTTCTGCGACTGGTATCTCGAAGCGGTGAAGGGGGACTTTCGGGAGGATGCGGAGGCAGGGCGCAAGGGGTCCACCCTGCAGGTCATGGATCTCGTCTTCGAGCGTTATTTGCAGCTGATGCATCCCTACATGCCCCATCTCACCGAGGAGTTATGGGAGAAACTGGGCTTTGGCGAAGAGGGAGCGCTCCTCATGCAGCAGGCCCTTCCGTCGGAGTCCGCTCTGGCGAGCTACGGGATCGCGGAGGAAGTTCGCGGCGAAGCGGGGGAGCGGGTGGCGGCAGTTTACGATTCCGTTTCCCGGGTGCGCAATCTGAAGGCGGAATACAATCTCGCAGCCAATCGAAAGGTGCGCCTCATCGTGAAGCCCACCGGCGACTGGGTTGAAGGCGAGGGCGCTACCATAGCCCTCCTCTGCGGAGCAAAAGAGGTTGAATTCCCAACTGCCTACGAAGCTCCCAGGGGGACTCCGGTGGCGGTTACGGCGATCGGAGAAGTTTACCTCCCCCTGGAGGGGCTGGTTGATCTGGAGGCCGAGAAGAAGCGCATCGAGGCCGAGATTACCAAGGTGAAAAAGGAACTGATCCGGAGCGAGGGGATGCTGGGCAATCCGAAGTTTGTAGAAAACGCCAAACCGGAGGTCGTGCAGCAGGAGCGGGCGCGGCTTGAGGAGTGGCGGGAGAAGATGAGCCAGCTTGAGGAGTTTCTTGGGGCCCTGTCATAGCTCTTGATTAGTTCCGACCATAAGGCACGTTTTGGGGAGCCACGACCGCGATGGGGGATATCTCAGAAGTTCCAGGCATTACAGATTCTGTCCTCCCCCTTCTTCGCGAGGCGGAGCTGGATACCGTAGAGCTGCTGATCTCCCTGGAGACCGAAGAAATCCTGGCACGGCTCGATCAGGCCGGCAGGCGTCTTGCAGTGACCGGGCAGTGCCCGTCGGCGGACCTGGTGAAGGCATGGCAGAACACCGGACGTAATCTTCTGCGCAAGCAGGCCGTGGTTCCTGCCCCGGAGGCGAAGGAGGTTTCGCGGGACAGCCTGCAGGTTGCTGGAATCGATCTTGCCTCGGTGCCGGTCGCCAAGGTGCTGGAAGATTTCCCTCCCGGTGACCGTCCGGTCCGGATCGACACGAAAACCGGGTTGGCAGACCGGGAAAATCCCGGGGAGTCATCCCCCCGGGATAGTGCCACCATGGAACCTCAGGAGCCCGGCGTTGTCTTCCGGCCCCTGGAGGAGCTGGGGGATGCCAGATCGCGGGGGGAGCGGCGCAACCGGGGCATGTCGCACCCCGACGCGGGGTTGGTGAGATGGGCCGCCACAGTGACGGTAGCGGTAATGTTGCTGACCATCCTGGCGGTCCTGGGCCTGGTGACGATTGGGATCATGATGCTCTTCCTTCAAATCCGGTTTCACTGGAGCATTACTTTTCTTTTTCTGGTCTTTCCCTTTTGCTTGATCCTCTACCTCACCCAGGGCGCGAAGGCGCGTTGTCGGCTCTGTGGTCAGAAGTTGTTCGTGCCCAAGAAGTGCCGTAAGCACGCGCGGGCCGGGAGATCAGTCCTTGGTCCTACCTTTGCGGTGGCTCGCAATGCGGCCCTCTTTGCCAACTATCGCTGCATGCTCTGTGGAACCAAGACCCGGTTGAAGGACTAGGGTGGTCAGCGGAAATCGTGGATTATTGGCGGACCCGCGAGTCGATCACGATGGTGACCGGTCCGTCATTGGTGAGGGTGACCTCCATCATGGCCCCGAAGCGGCCGCGCCCCACCTCCTTGTCCAGGCACCGGGAGAGAAACTCGCAGAAGTGTCGGTAGAGTGGTTCGGAATGTTCCGGTGGGGCGGCTCTGATAAAGGAGGGTCGATTACCTTTTTTCGTGCTGGCATGCAGGGTGAACTGGCTCACCACTATCGCTTGGCCTCCGGTGTCGAGGAGGGATCGATTCATACGGCCTTCCCCGTCTTCGAAAAGGCGCATGCTGGCGATCTTGGGTGCGAGCCACTCGACATCCGCTTCCCCGTCGACTGCTTCGATTCCAAGGAGGATAAGGAGGCCTGAACCGATGGCGGAGACGGTTGCTTCCTCGACGGTGACGGAGGCTCTGGAAACGCGTTGAATGACGGCACGCATGCCCGGAGTTTCAGTCCCAGGCTGCAGGTTTCAAGCTCTCTGGACGGGGAACTCGAAAGGGGGGCTTGAGCGGTCCGGGCAGCAAAGGGTGCCCGAGGCTCCAGATGAAGCGGCTCCCCGGGAGGGAGAGGAGTTCAAATGGGCGGGGAGCGGAGGGCCCTGCAGGACAGGGAATTCGGGAGTCCGGCAATTCAATTGAAGTCGCGGAAGTATTGATTGAACTGATGATTAAAGATGCTACCCATCGGGACGGAATGAACATCCACCATCTTGAGCTGTTCTACTTCGTTGCCAAATACGAAGGGATCACGGCGGCCGTCCGAAAAATGCCCTATGGCATCCAGCAGCCGGCGGTGAGTGGACAGATCCTGCAGCTGGAGCGGGATCTGGGTGTGAAGCTGTTCAATCGCAGGCCCTTCGCGCTCACGCCAGCCGGGAATGAACTCTATGATTTTCTCTATCCGTTCTTTTCCCGCCTTGGTGACATGGAGGCCTGCCTGAAGGGTGAGGAGAGTCGTCATCTGCGCATTGCCGCCTCGGCATCAGCCATACGTAATCATTTTCCTGATCTTCTTGGCGAAATGCGGACGGAGAAACCGGATGTCCGTTTTACTCTGCGGGAGGTGCAGCCCTCGGATATTCACGGCCTCCTCCTCAATCAACAGATCGATCTTGCGATCAGCATCATTTACGGCCGCCACATGGAGGGGTTGCAGTCGGTGGAACTGCTCAAGGTCCCTCTCGTGCTGTTGGTAGCGGAGGAATGCAAGATCCGGCGCTTGAGTGACATGCTGGAGGATGATCCGTATTCGAAGGGCAAGATCTCGAAATATCCTCTGGTGGGGCTGCCGCCCCACGAAATCCTGGGCAGGATCTTTACGGAGGCGTTTGATGAGCGCGGCATTGACATGGTTCCCAGCATGGAAGTGGATTCCCTGGAACTGATCGGGGATTACGTGGTGCGGGGCTTCGGGGTGGGGATGGGAGTGGACATTCCGGAGAAGGAACCGCCGGAAGGGTTGCGTAAGATCCGGCTTACCGGCTTTCCTCCGGTGGTGGTGGGAGCGATTTACCAGGGTAGTCTGAAGCCCGTTGCCAAGGAATTCCTCGCCTTGGCCCGCAAGCGCGCCCGAACTCTGATGAAACGCAAGTAATCTCATGACCAGAGAGGGACTGATCCTGAAAATTGACTGTCCGGACCGCCCCGGGTTAGTGGCGCGGATCGCGGGATACGTATCCGATCACGAGGGCAACCTGGTGGAGTTCAACCAGTTTACGGATACGGCGAATCAGAAATTCTTTGCCCGTCTGGAAGTCGACACCTCCGGACTGGATGTGGAGACTGACGACTTTGTGAGTGGTTTCGGGACACTGGGACGCGCGCTGGAGGCCCGCTGGCACTTCCGACGACTTCCGTATCGCATGCGCACCGCAGTGCTGGTGACGCGCACTGATCACTGCCTCAACGAGATTCTCTGGCGGGCGCAACTCGGGGAAGTCCCCGTGGATATCACCTCCATCATTGGAAACCGTGAAGACTGCGGGCCGATTGCGGAAAAGGCGGGCATTCCCTTTCATCTCGTCGAAATTGGAGAGGACAGGGAGCCCGGGTTCCGAAAGATCGAGAAGTTGCTGCAGGAGCAGTCGGTCGACCTGGTCGTTCTCGCGCGGTTCATGCAGGTCGTTCCCGGGTGGTTGTGCGGATCCTACGAAGGTCGCATGATCAACATCCATCATAGCTTCCTGCCGGCTTTCGCGGGGGCCAATCCCTACCGCAAGGCCTTTGAGCGTGGGGTGAAGTTGATCGGAGCGCCCTGCCACTACGTGACGGAGGACCTGGATGCAGGTCCCATCATCGACCAGGAAGTGGAGCGGGTGCAACATTACCACTCCGTGCACGACCTCATCCGACTGGGCCGGGATTGCGAGCGATCAGCCCTCGCCAAGGGCATTCGCTATCACGTGCACGACCGCATAATCCTGGACGGACATCGTGCTATTGTTTTCCCGGATTGATGATGTCCGGAGGGACTCCCCCGGGGAAGGGCCCGGATGTCCCCGGGGTTTGGATTTGTCGAAAGGCCGCCCGGCAACCGGATTGAAGGGCGGGAACACGGAGCAGGTGCATGCCCGGACAACTACGGGGAGGCCAGCCTTGCTGGAGGTTCTCAGCGGGGAATAGTGGTTTGCAGCAGGGAGGTTGCGGAGGTGGCTTCCAGTTGCTCCGCCCCACGGGGGAGCAGGAGAAAGTTTCCCGCTGCGAAGGTGCGGCCATCGCGGTCGCGCAAGCCGCCCTTCACCACCGTGACGATTGAAAAGCGATCGGGATCAGGATTGCCGACGACTGCTCCGGGGGGGAGGTCCAGTTGATCGACCGTAAAGTGATCACAACTTGCCAGGGTGCTGCCGTCGGGTGTGTCCATCCCGGGTTCCAGGTCGTGGAAGTCGATGCAGTCCAGTGACTCCGGGATGTGCAGGTCACGCGGATTGCCGTCCAGGCCGACCCGGTTCCAGTCGAAGACACGATAGGTGGTATCGGAGTTTTGCTGAATCTCGTAGATCAGAAAACCGGCCCCGATGGAATGGAGGCGACCGGAGGGAATGAAGATGGACTGTCCGGTCCGGGGTTCCACGGCGTGTACAACCTGGTCAACCGTTCCTTCAGTGAGTGCGGTTTCAAACTGCTCGCGCGTCACTCCGTTTCTGAGGCCGAGATAGAGTCTGGCACCGGGGAGGGCTTCGGCAATGTACCACATCTCCGTTTTCGGTTCGCCACCCAGACGGGGAGCGACTTTTGCGGGAGGATGGACCTGGATGGAGAGATCATCGCGGGCATCGAGGATCTTGATGAGAAGGGGGAACCGTTCGCCTTGCAGTCCTTCACCAAAGATCTCCTCGCGTCGCTGTGTCCAGAGATCGTGCAGGGTGAGTCCTGCCATTTCCCCGGCGGTCACCACGGATTGTTCATTACTGCGATCCGTGATTTCCCACGACTCGCCGTAGGGTTGGGAATCGGGCAAATCCCTTGCATAAACTTCCTCCAGCGTCCGGCCACCCCACACCCGGGTCATGTAGAGTGGTTGAAAGGTGATCGGCTGCACACCAATGGATTCAACACGGTGGGCGGTAATTGCCAAGAGGCAAGCGGTGACAATGATTACCGGGCGGGGGAGGATCAGTGCCGTCAACCATTGCCGTCGGTCACCCCCCGCAGGGGAGCCCGCCGGGTCGAATCCAGCCTTCAGTCCGGGCCCCGGGTGGAAACTGGCGGGGGTCACCGGGCTGATTGTGATTGGAGGAGGAGAGGAATTTCCCGGCCGTATTGTCGCTGCGCAGGGGGCAACCTCTCAAAACTTCCTTTCCAGGCTCTCCACCATCTTTCGCAGGCGGGCCCCCAAGGGGCCGGCCAGGGCGGACTTGTAGTCCTCTTCGGTATCGATATCGGGCAGGGGGGGGAGTTTATAGAGGGAAATACCTTCTTCGGCCGCCCGCTCGGTAGTGACCCGGCAGGTGATCGAAGTGCTCCACGGAATCCCGTCGAAGAGAGCGGGCAGGTCACGCTGCATGGCAAGAAGGTGGTATCCTCCGTCCGGGGTCGGTCCGATGACCGCGTCGTGGGTGTCGTTGAGTTGGGCAAAGGCCGCCTGAATCCACCGGCTGGAAATTTCAATGCAGTCACTGCCAATGAAGGCAACCTTCTGGTAGCCCTCCTGGAAGGCCTGCCGGGCGGCGCGGGTGAGGCGAGCGCCCAGATCGCCTTCGCCCTGGGCCCGGAAGTCAATGTCTTCCAGGTTCAGTTTAATCTCCGGCGCCTCCATGATCTCGGTCAGAATCCAGAAGCGGATTGCATCGTGGGCGTCGTCGGATGTGTAGCAGAAGCGCAGGTGGCACTGTTCCAGTCCGCTTAACTGCATGAGGAGAAGCCGTACCATTGCACGGTAGACGACCACCGCCTGCTCCGCACCCAGGGTGGCGGCCAGTCGGGTTTTGACCTCGCCAGGGAGGGGTTCTTTCAGGAAGAGAAGGAGGAGGCGCATCAGAGTGGGAAGAAGGAGGCCGGAGAAAGGGCAAAATCCTTAAGTTTACTTGAAAATAAGAAAAAATGTCATTCAATCTTGTTCGCCCTTTGGTTTTAGGGGATTCTATGCATGAAGCAGAATCCTTTTTGCGGCTCTGCATAAAAATTTATGGTGAGGTCCAGGAACAAGTCGAAGCGGAAGGGCGCCGACGAGTCTCGTTGGTCGAGTGAGGGGATGGGCATCTTGTTTGCAGGAACGGGCGTGCTCCTGCTCCTGTCGCTCATTTCGTACACGCCGGGGGATCTGCCGATCAAGTTTCCGTTCACCGATTGGACGCTTCTGGGGGACTTTGCCCTGGGAATGGAAGCAAATCATCCCCGGGAGAACTGGATCGGTCCGGTGGGGAGCCTGATCGGCTTCGGCCAGATTCAGCTCTTTGGAGTGGCGGCCTACCTGCTTCCGTTGGGATTGATCTGGCTGGGTGTGGCGCGTCTTTTTCTGGAAGCGTCCTTCAGTATACGGACCTGGATTGGATTTGCGATCTGCCTGATCAGTGGTGCGAGCCTGGTGGCGGTGCAGGACAGCTTCTTTACGAGTTGGCAGTCGACATACCTGATTGCCGGAACGGGTGGAGTGATTGGAGAGGGACTGGGCATACTGGTATTCAAGGGACTGCTCAACAGTCTGGGATCGATCATCCTGCTCGGGATGATCTACTGGTTGAGTTTCTTCACCCTGCTGGGAGCGCACCCCATCAAGTTCGTCAAGGAACTGTGCCGCTGGGTTGTCGAAAAGAGTGGCGAGATCCGTGAGGCCTGGGCTGCACGGGCGGAGGAGAAGAGTAGATCAGACAGATCGCGGTCGACCCCGGAGGGGAAGCCCGCGTCCCGGAAGAAGAAGGGGAAGAACCGGAAACCTCTGATGGAAGCAGACGAGGAGGAGCAGTGGGAGAGTGAGGAGGAAGCCGATTTCGAGGAGGATGAGGAAGGGCAGTCCCACTTGCCTCTGCAGGAACTTCCCGAACCGCAGATCATTGATGCCACCCAGCGCATCATGCCCACCATCGAGGCTGGAGCCAAACCCTTCGAGCGCAAGAAACCCAAACAGCACGCCGCTCTCAGCACGGAAGGTTTCGAGAATTACGAACTGCCCGGGTTCGATCTGCTGGAATATGAGGAGGAGGATTCCCCAACCGAGGACAACACCGATGTCCTCATCGCGCAGCAAACGAAGATCGTGGAAACTCTCAAGGCGTTCGGAGTGGATGTGACCGCTGGCGACATCACCCGTGGCCCGACCATCACCCGTTACGAGGTTTACCCCAGCGTTGGCCTGCGGGTGAGCCGGATCGCACAGTTGGAACCGGATCTGGCGCGGGCTACCAAGGCGGAGCAGATCAACATTCTCGCCCCTATTCCCGGCAAGGATACGGTGGGAATCGAGATCGCCAATGACTCGCGGATGCCCGTGGCCCTGCGGGAACTGCTGCAGGATGACGAGTTCCGCAGCTCCAAGCGCAAGATCCCTCTCGCCCTGGGCAAGGACGTCTATGGCAAGGCGGTCATCGGCGATCTCGCGGCCATGCCGCACCTTCTGGTGGCGGGCGCCACCGGATCCGGCAAATCGGTCTGCATCAACTCAATCATCTCAAGTATTCTCTTCAAGTTCGGTCCAGACGAGCTGCGGTTCATCATGATTGACCCGAAAGTGGTTGAAATGCAGATCTATTCCGCTCTTCCGCACCTCGTGGTGCCGGTCGTTACTGATCCGCGTAAGGTGGTGGGTGCGCTCAAGTGGTGCGTCAATGAAATGGAGCGGCGCTA
>DMYM01000041.1:0-551 GCA_003483645.1 Verrucomicrobiales bacterium | reverse complement strand
TCAATGAAATGGAGCGGCGCTACAAGATCTTCGCCAGGGAAGGGGTTCGCAACTTCGATTCCTTCAACAACCGGGTGCGCGAGGATGGGGAATACGACCTTGATGCAGCGGAGGAGGACTGTGAAGAGGAAGAGGAGATCGTCGATGAGGAGCACGTTGAGTCGATTGCAGCGGCGCTGGAGGACGGGCAATTGGGACCGGGGGATGGAGACTGGGAAGAGGAAGAAGAGATCCCCGACCGTTTCCCCTACATTGTGGTGATTATCGATGAACTGGCTGATCTCATGCAGACCGCTCCGGCTGATGTGGAGATGTGTATCGCCCGGATTGCACAGAAGGCTCGGGCGGCAGGAATCCATCTGATTGTAGCCACTCAGACGCCGCGGGCCGATGTGGTGACCGGTATCATCAAGGCCAACATCTCGAGTCGGATCGCCTTTCAGGTGTCCTCGGCCCTGGACAGTCGCGTCATTCTCGACGGCAAGGGTGCGGAGAAACTGGTAGGCAAGGGTGACATGCTCTTCCTGCCGCCCGGTTCGGCCAAGCTCGAC
>DMYM01000487.1 GCA_003483645.1 Verrucomicrobiales bacterium | reverse complement strand
GAATCGGAAGCCAGCACTGCCCTCAAGAACCTCTCCCTCAAGAAGGATCCCATCATCCAAAACGAAACTCTCCCCGCTCCTGACAGTTCAGAGATTCTCTCAATCCGCTGCGCGGAAGAGGACGCTGATCTAATCGCGAAGGCCCTGCGGGAGAAGATCCCTGCTCTCGGCCTGAAGAAAGACCCCATCGGACCGAACCCTGCTTCCGATACCGGGGAAGACGGAGCTCCTGACAGCCCATGGAAATATGATTCCTCCCGGGACACCGTGGAAGCCAGCCTGGGCGCAGACTTCCTTGTCAATTCCCTCATCGCCCTCGGGATTGGGCTGGTGGGCATCCTCCTCTACATCACCATCCGCTTTGAATTTTCCTTTGCAGTGGGTGCATTTGCCGCCCTCTTTCATGATGTCCTCATCTGTATCGGTATCGTGGTCCTGGCCGGGCAGGAGCTCTCCCTCATCCACGTGGGCGCCTTTCTTACCATTGCAGGATATTCCATCAACGATACCATCGTGGTCTTCGACCGGATTCGGGAAACGCTCCGCACGAAACGCGGAGAAGTGGAGGGTGTGATGAACCTGGCCATCAATGCGACTCTGTCCCGGACCATCCTGACTTCCCTGACCACTTTCATGGCGGTCTTGGTTCTGTTCATTTTCGGAGGAACCGCCCTCAAGGCATTCTCGTTCGCCATCATGATCGGGGTCATTGTGGGAACCTACTCTTCCATCTTCGTCGCCTCGCCCATCGTGCTCATCTGGAGCCGCATGCGCGGAACCAACCTTCGCCGCGAACTCCTCGACGCCAATCTCGAAGCCCAGGTCAATCCGGGGCGCGGGTAATTCTCAGGGGCAACGGCAACCCCCGGGGCTCCCCGCCTGACGGCAGCCCAATTCTCTGGAAAATCCCGTCCCATCTGCTACCTTCGGAACTCTGCCGAAGATGCCCCTCCGCTCCTTTCTCCCCGCCCTGCTCCTTCTTACCGCGGGCTTCTCTCCCGCCCAGGAGCAAGCGGGCCTTCCTGTCGACAAATCTTCTGCTCCCAAGGCAGCCGTGCCCCTTCCGCCCAAGGACGACGGAACCCGCGTCTCCATTCTGGGCTACCACGAATTCTCCCCGACCCTGGCGCCCTCCCAGATGCGGATTCGCACGGCCACCTTTCGCAAGCAGATGGAGGCCCTCAAGAATCTCGGTCTTCCCGTGATCCCTCTGGAGGATCTCCTGGCCTGGAAAAAGGGTGTGAAATTCATTCCGCCCCGCTCGGTGGTCCTCACCCTCGACGATGGCTGGAAGTCGGTCTACACCGAGGCCTTCCCCATCCTGAAGGAATTCAGGTTTCCCTTCACGATCTACCTCTACAAGAACTACGTCGACGGTGGAGGACGGGCCCTCACCACCGCCATGATCAAGGAGATGCAACAACACGGTTGTACCATCGGAAGCCACTCCGTGTCCCACCCCTTCCCCGGCACAGTCAAATACCACGCCAAGAAGGGAGACGAGGCCTACGACAAGTTCCTCCGGCGGGAGTTCGGCGAGTCCAGGCGCTTCCTGGAAGCGAAGTTTGGACAGAACATCACCACCTACGCCTATCCCGGCGGCTACTACACTGAGACCATGTATCCCATCGCTGAGGAATATGGCTACGACTACCTCTTCACCGTCCTTCCCGGGAAGATTCGTCGGGACCTTGATAACCGGCGACTCCCGCGCTACATCATTCACGGCAATTCCGACCTTCACTTCGAGCAGGCCACCACCTTCAAGTCCATCCTCGGCACCGAGGCCCTGGTGGGTGCCGTTGTGCAGACCACCCCGCATCCCGTGGTGCCCGAACCCGGAAGCCGTATCGAATCACGACTTCCCTCCATCAGCGCCGACCTCTCCGGCGTGGAAAATCTTGATGCGGAATCCATTGTCATGCGCGTGTCCGGTTTTGGCAGGGTGAAGCACAAGTACGAACCCGACACCTCCCAGCTCAGCTGGACCGTCAACCGCCGCCTGCGCCACCGCGTGTGCGAAGTGAACGTGCAGTGGCGCCTGAAGGGCCGGACCAAGTACGAATCCCCCCTGCGCTGGAGTTTTCTCATCGAGCGGGAGGCTGCCTACCAGGTGGGAGCGGGAGAGTAGGCAAACGGTATTCGTTATTGAGTTATTGGCCATAAGGGCACAGAACCCAGCTCACCCACCATCCCGGCTCCACCGAAAGGAGCGATCCCTTCCTCACCACATCCATCCCCGCCCCCTTTCCCGGGGAATCACACACCCCCATCACCGCTTTTCATATGTTTTCTTCGCTCGCCGACAAGCTCGACAGGACCTTCCGCAACCTGCGGGGCGTGGGCCGCATTTCCGAAAAGAACATCTCAGACGCCCTTCGTGAAATCCGCCTCGCCCTCCTTGAGGCGGATGTCGAATACAAGGTGGCCCAGACCTTCATCGAGAACGTCAAGAAGAAGGCCGTGGGCGAAGATGTCCTCAAGTCTATCAAGCCCGGTGAGCTGATCGTCAAAATATTCCACGACGAACTGACGACCCTCCTCGGTGGCGACCAGGCCCCACTCGATCTCAATCCCCCTGCCCGTATCCTGCTCTGCGGACTGAACGGTGCCGGCAAAACCACCACCGCGGGCAAGCTCGCCCTGCGCCTGAAAAAGGAAGGGCGCCGTCCGCTCCTTGTGGCCTGCGACCTCTATCGCCCCGCCGCCATCGACCAGCTCGCCACCATCGCGGAGCAGGTCGATGTCCCCTGCTATACTCCGGAGGCGGGAGAAAAGAACGTGGTGAAGGTCGCCAAGGCCGCTCTGAAGTGGGCGAAACGGCAATCAGGATCCTGCATTATCTTCGATACCGCAGGCCGACAGGAAGTCGATCAGACCCTCGTCAAGGAACTGCAGGACCTTCATAAATTTCTCAAGCCTAACGAGACTCTCCTCGTGGCGGATGCCGCCACCGGCCAGCAGGCCGTCAAGGTGGCACAAACCTTCGACGAGGCGGTCGGTCTCAGCGGAATCGTCCTCACCAAGCTCGACGGGGACGCCCGCGGTGGCGCGGCCCTTTCCATGCGTGCGGTCACCGGTCGGCCTATCAAATATGTGGGCGAAGGGGAAAAGCTCGACCAGTTCAATGAGTTCCATCCCGACCGCATGGCGGGCCGTGTCCTCGACATGGGAGACACCGTCTCCATGGTCGAGCAGGTCGCTGAACACTTCGACGAGGAGAAGGCTGCCAAGGCTGCCAAGCGGCTGGAGAAGGGACGTTTCGATTTTAACGACTTTCTTGAGCAGATGAAGATGCTCCAGAATCTCGGCCCCCTTGAGGGACTGCTCGGCATGCTCCCCGGCTTCAACAAGATCAAGAAACAGCTTCCTTCCGGCGCCCTCGACTCAAAGCGAATCAAGCACATGGAGGCCATCGTCCTTTCCATGACTCCCAGAGAGCGCACCCGCCCTGAGATCATCAAGGGCACGCGCCGCAAACGCATTGCCAGCGGCTCCGGTCGTACTCTCCTTGAGGTCAATCAGCTCCTCAAGCAGTTCGGCATGATGCGCAAAATGATGAAGTCGAAGGGCAAGATGAAGAACATGATGAAGCAACTTGGCGCCCTCGGCGGGGGCAACATGGGAGGCATGGAGGACCTCATGGGCGGCATGGATGGAAAAGGAGGGCCCAAACTCCCTTTTTAGACTGCAGGAGATCGTTCTCTGCATCAATCGCCACCCAACCTGCTCCTCCCTGACTACTCCCCCTTCCGGGACGCAAGCTCCCCCTTTGGTTGACGGCAAACCTGGAACCCCGCCAGCCCTCTGCCTCACTCCTTCCCGTCCAACTGTCGGGCCGCCCGCGAAGCCGCTCCCTTGAACTCCCCTTTCCCCGTATCAGCCGCAGTGAGACGCATGCCCACCGGCTTGGACACTCCGAACTCCTCCATGGTCACCCCGTAGATCACATCCGCGCGGTTCATGGTACGCTTGTTGTGAGTCACAATGATGAACTGGCTCTGGTCCACGAAGCGATCGAGCACCTTGAGGAAACGCCCGATATTGGATTCATCAAGAGGAGCATCCAGTTCATCCAGAACGCAAAACGGACTGGGTTTCACCATGTAGATGGAGAAGAGCAAAGCCACCGCTGTCATGGAACGCTCACCCCCGGAGAGCAGGGTGATGGACTGCAGCTTCTTGCCCGGGGGTTTGGCGATGACCTCGATTCCACAATCGAGTGGATCCCCTTCATCCAGCAGGATGAGGTCGGCCTTGGCACTGGATCCGAAGAGCTCCTTGAACATCTCCCGGAAGTTGGTCTGCACCTGTTCGAAGGTCTCCGCGAAGAGAATGGTCGTCTCGGTGTTGATCTTTTCGATCACATTGAGGAGCTCTTCCTTGCCGACAACGAGGTCGTCGTGCTGCCCCTTCACGAAGTTGTGGCGCTCTTCCAACTCCTCGTATTCATCGATGGAATCGATATTGACCGGCCCCATCCTGTCCAGCCTGCCCCGGAGTTCGACCACCACGACCTCGATGAACTTCCAGTCCGGACCGTCCTCAAGTTCGATATTCTCAAGCTCTTCCTCCACGCGCTCAGTGATGGTGATCGACTCTTCGTCCTGTGGTTCGGACGCCTCAGCGTGATCGGACTCCTCGCCCTCAGCCTGTTCCACGGCACTGTCGTCGAGCGAAACCTTCCCCTCTTCCTCCCCCGCCTTCGCCGCCATCGTGGCCCGACGTTTCTCGAGGGCCCGCATGGCCTTGCGCTGCTCCATCATGCAGGTAAGGAGCGTGTGAGAATCGGGTTCAAAGGTCTGCAGGTCCACCTGATAGCGCTCCATCACACTCTCCAGGAGCTTCTCCAGGCGCATCTCGATCTTGGCCAGGGCAACCTCCTCCTTCCCCCGCTGCTCGCCCAATTGATCGATCTTGTGGCGCAAATCGGAAAGAGAGGCCTCAGCACCATTGATCGCCTGTTGAAGTTCGCCGCGGCGCCCTCCGGCGTCGTTCAGTTCCGCCTCCACCTTATGCCCCTGGCGACCACGCTCCGCAATCTCCTCCCGCAGCCCCTCATCCTCCTGCTCCGCTGATCCGATTCGCCTTTCGAATTCCTCGATCTCGGATAGACGGCGGCTGTTGATCTCGCGCAATTCTCCAATCCGCGTCTGGATGGGCACCTGTTGTTGCTCGGCTGCTTCCCGGGTCCGGCGCTCGACAGCCAGCGTGGTCTGCAGTTTCCCCTGCTCCTCGCGCTCTTCAGCTTCGCGACGGCTCAGTTCCTCAAGCTGCATGCTCAGGCGGTTGATCTCGCTTTCCACGGTCTCCAACCGTCCCCGCGCCTCGCTCAAGTCCCTCTCCAGGGCACTTCGTGCCTCATTGGCACTCTCCTCGCGCGTCTGAATCTCCTCCTGCTCGCGCGTCACGTTGGCCAACTTGCTCTCGAAGGAACTCACTTCCTGACCGGCCAGGGAAGCACGACCATGCAGGGTAGAAAGCTCCACCTGCTGACGCTGCAACCGGTCCTTGGCCTGCTCTGCCGAGGCCTGCAATTCGTCGGCAAGGTGCTCCTGTGAGAGCACCTTGTCGCTCTCCTCGTGCAGGACAGCCCCGAGATGCTTCACCTCTTCCTCCAACTCGGCGACCTCCTTGTGCCGCTCCAGCATGGATTTCCCCGCTTCCCCGGAAGCCCGGCCGCCCCGAAAAATTCCCTCCGGACGCAGAATTTCACCCGCCAGGGTCACACAGGACCAGGCAGGATTCTGCGAGCGCAGGGCATGAGCTGCTGCGCGGTCTCGCACCACCAGGATGTTTTCCAGCAACTTTGCCACGATGGAGCCGACTTCCTGCTCCGACTCCACACAGTCGGCCACCCAGCACTCCGCCCCTTCCGGCACAGTCATCAACTGTCGATCATGCTCCGGATTCACCCAGTCCGGTGCGATGATGGAAACTTCTCCCTGTCCGCTCTGCGCCAGACGGTCGAGAATGGCATCAGCCAACTCCGCATCGCGCACCAGGATCGCCTCCAGATTCGATCCCAGGGCACCTTCCACTGCTCGCTCGAAACCGCTCCGCACCTGCAATTTGCCTCCCAGCACCCCCCGCAGGCCCGGTTTGATCAGGTGGGGATCGTCCAGTCCGGCCAGCACGCTCTGGGTCCCTTCCTTGAGGCCTTCTCCCCGCGCCAGGAGTTGCTGCAACAACTCCAGCCGGGAACGCCGTGCGGTCAGGTTCCGGTCCAGTTCAAAGCGCCGCTCTCGACAGGACTCCAGGTCCCCGCGGGCGTGCTGAAAGGAACGTTCGGTCGCCAGTTTCTGTTCTTCAATCTGCCTGGTCCGCTCTTCTTCCTCCGCAATCTTACCCTTCAGTTCTCCCTCGGTGGTCTGCAGTTCCACAATCTCTACCTGCAGCACTTCCTCCTCCTCCTTGAGACGGCGGAGTCGGTCGCGGTTCGCGGCAGACGAGACGCCCGCACTCTCAATGCGGGCTTCCGCTGAAGCGACCGCCGTCTCCAGGCGCTTCGCCTCCTCCCGTGCCTCGTAGAGCCCACTGGCGCTCGACTCTCGCTGGCAAACCAGTTCATCAACCAGGGCGGTCTTCTGCGAGAGAGCCTCGTCCCGCTCCTCGATGCACTTGAGCAACGCATCGAGTTCCTCCTTGGAAACACTGAAATCCAGTTCCTGCTGTGCGAGTTTCTCCTCGGTCATCTCCAGATCATCGCGATTGGTCTGGATTCGCTCGCGCAATTCCCTGCAACGCTCCTCGTTGAAGAGGATCCGGCTCTCGGTGGTGTTAGCCGCGTTGTGGTGACTGGAGAGACGTTGCCGCAGTTCCGAGAGTTCACTCTCCAGGTTGGTGGCCTTGTCCCGTGCCCCCACCACTTCCATCTCGACCTCGGGCAGGCTTTCCTCGAATGACCCGCGCTGCTGTTCGATCGATTTCAGGGAATTCACCAGCTCCTCCCGCTCAGCCGCCTGTTCGCTGAAACGCTTGTGGCAGAGATGGGTATCGAGAATCTTGACGTCATTGGCGAAGGCCTGGTAACGCCGCGCCTTGGCAACCTGGCGCTTGAGGGAATTGATGCGTCGCTCCTGCTCCATCAGCACATCGTTGACCCGCAGGAGATTCGCCTCGGTATACTCCAGTTTGCGCAGGGCCTCCTTTTTCTCCTTCTTGAACTTCGTGATCCCGGCAGCTTCCTCAAAGACCCGGCGCCGATCCTCCGGTTTGGCGCTCAGGAGAAGATCGATCTTGCCCTGCTCCATGACGGAGTAGGCCGCCCGCCCGATCCCTGTGTCCATGAAGAGCTCGTGGATGTCACGAAGACGACACAACGTCTCGTTGATGCGGTACTCGGATTTGCCGTCCCGGAACACCCTGCGCGTAATGGCCATCTCGTTGAAATCCGTCTTGAGGGCCTCCTCGCAGTCGGTGAGATTGAGGGTCACCTCCGCCATGGGCAGCGCCTTGCGCTTGTCCGTGCCATTGAAGATGACATCCGCCATCTCTCCTCCCCGCAGGGCCTTTGCCGAGGTT